>CAZEOJ010000007.1:0-26974 GCA_964513825.1 uncultured Bacteroidaceae bacterium | reverse complement strand
GGGAGGCCGTCGATGCCCTCCTTGCCCAAGACCCCTTCCATATCCACGACATCGCAGACTATCAGATTGTGGAATTCACGCCCACCCTCTTCGCCGACGACCGCCTGAAACCCCACCTCTGCGGCAGTTTTTAGATTACTTATATCCATCAAAGATTCATCATCGATCAGGCGCGTTTCTTCTTTTTGGAGGTCGGCTTCTTGACCGAGAAACCAAAATGGCCAAGTCGCTTACCTAAAGTATAGTATTGGCCGTGGCTGTAAGCCATCAGGCCGGCGGCCTCCAAGTCGAACTTGCCGGTAGCGGCGTCCATATAACGGCTGTCGGCCGCGATATGTACGACTTCGGCGATAAACGCATGGTGCGAGCCGAGTTCGAGTATCTGCATCACGCGACATTCTATCGAAAGCGGCGATTCGGCCACAATCGGCGCCTTGACCACGGTACCCGGCTGCGGGTGCAGGCCCGTGGCAGCCCACTTGTCGGTATCGCGACCCGACTTGACGCCGCACCAGTCGGTGGCCTTGGCCAACTCTTCGGTCGTGAGGTTCAACACGAATTCGCCGTATTTCTTAATCAGGCCGTAGGAGTGCCGCTCCGGCCGCAAGGACACGTAGCACATCGGCGGGTCGGTGCAGAGCGTGCCCGTCCATGCCGCCGTCATCAGGTTGTAGTCTTCGGGGCTGCCGCCGCAACTGACCAATACCGCCGGCAACGGGTAAATCATCGTCCCCGGCTTAAACGCTTCTTTCTGCATGTCAATATCCCTTGTATTTCCAAAACGAAATTACAAAAGTCTTGGAAAAAATGATTGTGGAATTCACCCCCACCCTATTCGCCGACGACCGCCTGAAACCCCACCTTTGTGGCAGTTTTTAGCAGCTGCCCACAGATTACATGCATCAAATCCTTATCCCGACCTTGAAATAACCAAGATTGCAATTTACTCCATTCTTAGATAAGAGGTGATAACCGATACCCATAGAAAAACGCTTAAAATCAAAGCCTGCTCCTATCTGCATATTAAACCATGTCAAACTGTTACCCAAATAAATATCATAATCAGATCTCTGCTGTTTGTCATGAATCATGCCGTCCAAGGGGAATACACCAAGCCCGATACTGAGATTCATAAACGGGAATAACTTTTCCGATACCGGAAGATATGCTTTCATATTGGCACTTAATGTTATCAGATGTGTGTACATCCAAACATTTTCCACTATGCTGTTCATCCCCGAGGCATCCACATACATCAACTCCATTTTTTCAAAGACACAAGCATAACCCAATTCCAGCCCAAGATAGAAATAATCATAAAACCTCGCACCCAAAGAAGCATCAAACGCCGGACCTGCTCCGTTTTTTTCTATGGGGGTACCAAAATAGATATAGGCTTGCGGTTTTATTCTATCTATATATTTGCCTTGCGGTAAAGTTTTTCTCGACACCGAAGCATCTGCAAAAGATTCTTTCTTGCCATTCTGGTATTTGACCACGAAAATATCACTCTTATTGATAGTCCTAGTCGGGCCATCCTGAAAGTCCCATTCCACATACGTCACTGTATTGGGCGATATTTCCAAAATCTTGGCTTGGATTTCATCCGTATTCTTCAACACAATCACATCCTGAGCCTTTACAATGGAGAACACACAGCCCCAAACAAAAGCAACGAGTAAAATCTTTTTCATAGCAATATGGTTTGATATCCTACAAAATTACACTTTTATTAATATATAAAACATGTGCAAAAGTTTTGGGAATGGAATCCAAAAACTTTTTCTACTTCCCGATGCAGAAACGGGAGAAGACGGCGCCCAGCACGTCGTCGGAGAGAATCTTGCCGGTGATGAGCCCCAAATGGTCTATGGCGGCATGGATATCGATAGAGAGGAGGTCGCCGGGGAGGTTGCTTGCCATACCCTCGGCGATACGTGCCAAGTCGTTTTTTACCAAACCTAAGGCTTCGTAGTGGCGGAGATTGTTGAGTACCGCCGTCTGCCCGTCGAGAAGGACGGGAATCGTGGATTTCAGGGCCTCTTGCAAGAGTTCCAGGCCCGCACCCGTTTTGGCGCTCAGATAGAGGATGTCGTTCTCGCGGTGCGGCTCGCAACCCGTCTCATCGGCTTTATTGGCGATAAAAAACACCCTCGGCATCTGCGTTTCTTCGGAACCGCCGCACACCTTTTCCCTCCACGCATCCACCTCTTTCCGCGCCTCGGACAAACACATCGACGCGCTGTCGAACACATAGAGCCAAACCCGCGCCGTATTCATCTTCCGCAAAGTCCGCTCCACTCCCATGCGCTCCACCTCATCGTCGCTCTGACGCAGCCCCGCCGTGTCGATAAGACGGAATCGGGCGCCGCCCAAGTTCCACACCTCCTCCACGGTGTCGCGCGTGGTGCCCGGGATATCGCTCACCAACGCCCTGTCCTCGTGCAGAAGCGCGTTTATCAAGGTGCTCTTCCCCGCATTGGGTTTGCCCACAATCACAACCGGTATGCCCTCTTTCAGCGCATTCCCCGCCTGAAAGGAAGCACGCAGAGCCTCCACTTTTCCGTCGATTTCACCGAGCAGTTCCCGCAAGCGGCTCCTGTCGGCAAACTCCACGTCTTCTTCGCCAAAATCCAATTCCAGCTCCACCAAGGCCACGAAATCGAGCAGTTTCTGCCGCAAGGCCTCTATTTCCGAAGAAAAGCCGCCCCGCAGCTGAGCCATCGCCATATCGTGCGCGGCCTTGCTTTCGCCCGCAATCAAGTCGGCCACGGCTTCGGCCTGACTCAGATCCATCTTGCCGTTCAGAAACGCCCGCTTGGTGAATTCGCCTGCCGTGGCCATCCGCACCCCTTGTTTCACGAGCGCGCGCAACAGACGTTCCACGATATAGGAGGAAGCGTGAACCGAGAGTTCCAGAACTTCCTCGCCCGTATAGGAACGGGGCGCGGCGAAATAACTCACCACGCCCTCGTCGATAATGCCTTCTTCGTCGCGGAATACAGCCAATTTGAGCGTATGCGAAGCCATCTTCGCCACGCCCTCTCCGGCAAGGGCCGCGACCGCTTGCGCGGCGCGGCCCCCGCTCACCCGCACCACCGCCAAGCCCGCTTGACCCTGCGCGGTGGCCGGCGCACAGATTGTATCCTGCGAAAGGTCTTTCATAAGAAGCCTAACGGTATTTTTCTTTCTGCTTGTCTATCTGCTTCTTGATAGCATCCACACATTCGTCCACCGCCTCCTCGAAAGTATCGCACTGCTTGGAAGCGAAAAGGTCGTAGCCGGCAATCACCAAGCGCACATCGGCCACCTTGTTGTGAATGTCGTGATCCTTGTCCACTTTCAGGTTCACTTCCGCTTTCATGGCCTGCGGATAAAGGGTTTCGAGCTTTCTCATCTTCTTGTCGACAAACTCCGACAATGCCTCGGTGGGTTTGAATTTCACCGCATTCAATGCAACTTCCATAATTCTTTGTTTTTAGTTCGTGATGATTGTCGATTTTCGCCAATCGGAAACCGCTTACAAGGTACAAAAAATTCCGCAATATCCGCCTCTTGCCCGCGTAAAAGGCTTTTCGTATCTTCGTAAGTTTGATTTATCGGCAACGGCATATGAAGGCATCCTTTTTCAAAGCGTTCTTCCTTTCTCTCGCAGGTTGGGTGATGACGTTTTCCCTTTCTGTGGCGCAGAACAGCATACAGGAATACAACATATTCACCCTCGAAAAAGACACTGTTTTCGCCACGTCGAACACGCAGACCATCCGCTTGTGGGGCGACAATCCCGACATCAATACGGTTTATGAATACCATTGGTCGAACGGCGACACGCTGCCCTATACGGATATCCGTTTCGAAGGCAACTACGAAGTGCCTGTGTGGTGCCGGCGCACTCTCTACAATCCTGTTCCCGTTGCCTCCGATTGCATTTCCGTTGACATCGATACGGCAACCGGAAAGGAACTTTATTTCAATTTCGACGATACCGTTTGTCTGTGCGGCCCCGTCGTGGAAAGTGCCGATGGAACCGGATGGATCTGGCTGCGAGACGGAGTGGACGGCAACGAACATGAACGTTGCATACGTGTTCATTCCGGAACCGGATTCGGGGATGTTATCCGTATCGTCTGCTATGTCTATCCTGTATACGAAGTCGACGATGGCCATCACGGTCGCGACGGACATGGCGACGATGGTATGGAATATGATGTGACTCTCATTTTTTCCATTCCCGAGCCCGTAGAGTCCGATGCCGCCGATTGCATTCCCCTTGACATCGATACGGTAGACGGAAAGGAACTTCATTTCTATTTCGACGATACCGTTTGTCTGTGCGCGCCTCGTATTGAATGGACCGATTGGTTTTGGAGGAGGGATGACGGTAAGAATGAGTACAATCGTTGCATACGGGTGTTTCATGCTTCTGAAACCGAGGACACCGTGCATATTCAATGTTTCCGACTCGACATCGACGATATCGATGCAAAAAATGACGACTATCATCACAACGATGATTCCGACTATGGATATACATACGAACTGACCCTCATTTTTTCCGAAAAGATTCAACCCGGCACCGAAACCGACAGCGTGCTGGTCATCTTCCCTAAATATGCCTACTCGTCCCTGCACGGCGACACGGCACTCTGCCTCGACTATTCCGACACGCTTCCCCGAAAGCAAGACACGCTCCTCACCTACAATCTCGGCCCCTACAACCGAGGTTTATACACCTCTTATCTGTGGAAAGACGGACACGGTGAGATTTTGGGCGAGGATTCCGTTCTCCATTATACTTTTGCCGAATTGGACAGTGTGGACGCGAACTTCTACGAGGGATTGCTTGCCGTGCGGGTATCGTTGGATTCCGTTCCCGCCCAAGGTCATCCCGATTCGTTGCTGGCCTGCGACACCTGCTTTTCCTACGACACTATCCGCATCCGTCTGGTGCGCAACCTCTATCCCTCTTTCGATACCAACCTCTTCTTGCCGCGCGACACCACGCTCTGCGCGCATTTAGACTTGCCCCTGCACATGTCCGATACTTTTTTCCGTGCGTTTTGGCTGGATGCCGACAGTGTGGTGATGCCTTTCGGCGCCGATACAAACACATTTGTCCTGCAAGGCAAGCGGGGATTGGACGGCTATGGCGACGGCACCGACACCCGCACACCCGACCTCTATTATCTCCGCTATTCGCACCGCTACTGTCCGTGGACGGGTTTCGACACGCTCTCCGTGATAAACCTTGTCAAATCGTGGCTTCTGATGCCTGCCCGCGACACGCTTATCTGCCGTGACGAACCAGTGGAGATTGTACCCGGACACCTCCCGGTATACAGTCCCTGCTACGAGATTTTCTGGAACGACGGAGAGAAAGATTCCGCCCGCCAGATCAAGGACGGGGGTGAGTATGTGGCTTATTTCGCGCTGAAAGCGGATTACAACACCTGTCTCTACGACACGGCTTCCGACAGCATCGTGATGATATGGGTGGATCCCGCCATGACCGATATTCATCTTCCCGCCGACACCACGTTCTGCAAGGATCTGAGTGTGACCTTGGATGTGCGGGTGCCTTTCGCTTCCACGCGATACAGTTGGGAGGACGGCCCCATGCCCGACCCCGAGGAGGAATCCGAGGAAGAACAGGATTCTATCGTCTTCACTTCTCCCGTCAAGGTAATCAAGGAGGAGGGAACCTATAACGTGTTGTTGCTGGATTCGATGGGGTGCCGCAACCGTCAGGAGATTTCCGTGACGATAGACGACTGCAAACCGTCCATCGAAATTCCGAATGTGTTTACGCCCAATGGAGACGGGGTGAACGACGTGCTCCGTTTCAAACAGCTCGAAAAATGCACGGACGTGCAAGTGGAGATTGTGGACCGCTGGGGGCAGCCTGTCTTGAAGCAGAAGGTGCCCACCGCCGATGCTTTCGAATGGAACGGAACGATGAACAACAAGGGTAGAAGACTGCCCGACGGCCCGTATTTCTATATGGTTTCCTACAAGAATCTCTACGGAAAAAGCAAGGTGCAGAGCGGCAGCATCACCATTCTCGGCACCTCGGAGGACTGATAAAAAAAAGAGCCAAGTTTTCACTTGACTCTTTGGTCGGGATGACAGGATTTGAACCTGCGACAACACGCCCCCCAGACGTGTACTCTACCAAGCTGAGCTACATCCCGTTTTTCTAAGGGACTGCAAAGGTACGTTTTTTTTGATTTCAAACAAATTTTTGCAAAAAAGTTTATGCCTCTTGGGGCACACTCTGCTCCAACACCGCCAACCGACTGATGCCGCCTCTCACTTTCTCGTTCAATTTCACGCAGATACGGGTGCCGACAGGAAAGAACAAATCCACACGGGAGCCGAATTTGATAAAGCCGAGTTCGCCCATCGCATTCACATCCAAACCTTCCTGCGCATAGGAAACGATGCGGCGCGCCACCGCACCCGCTATCTGCCGCACCAAAATATCGATACCCGCGTCGGTACGCACCACCACGGTATTGTGTTCGTTCAAATGGGAGGATTTCTCGTGCCAAGCCACCAGGAAGCGGCCGGGGTGATATTTGCAATACACCACTTTGCCCGAGACGGGATAACGGTTCACATGCACGTTTGTGGCCGACATGAAAATCGATACCTTGATGCGCACGCCGTCAAAATATTCCCGTTCCTCCACTTCGGCGATATCCACCACCGTGCCGTCGGCCGGCGAAAAAACGACATATTCGTCATGGTCGGGAAACTCCCGCCGCGGCATACGGAAAAACGACAGAACCGCCAGCCAGAACAGGAAGCCCGCTCCCAGCACCGTCCAAAAAATCCAGGCCCCTGCAAAAAAAGCCAGCAAGGTCACCAAAATCCAGAATATACCCACCCAAACGATGCTGGATATGCCTTCCTTATGTATCGAGTATCGCATCATCATTGCATTATCATGATAAACAAGTGCCACCATGCCACCACTACGGGGGCGGCGATGAACACGCTGTCGTAGCGGTCCAAAAAGCCTCCGTGTCCAGGAAGAAGATGACCCGAATCCTTCACGCCCGCTTCGCGTTTCAGTTTCGACTCCCACAAATCGCCTATAATCGCCGCGAGCGGGGTCAATACCGAAACGGAAACCCACAGCGCACGGGGCACGTGAGGCAGCATGAAAACGCCCCACAGGATTCCGACCGCCACGGCACAAATCACTCCGCCTACGGCACCCTCCCAGGTCTTGGAGGGAGAAATCTTTTCGCAAAGCTTATGACGGCCCCACGCGGAACCTATCAGATAGGCGAATATATCGTTCATCCAAACCAACAGGAAGAAGCCCATCAGCACATGGCCTCCGTCGGCGTGAAACGGTGCGGACAGAAAATTGAGCAGCCCCAGCGAGCCTCCTATATAAAGGCTGCCGCCCAACACCCAGGGAATGGTGTGCCGGTCCGTCTCTCCTTTCTTGTCCAACACAGAAAACACCACCATAAACACCAGAGCCAACACCCACATCCATGCAGGAAAACCTGCCGTTCCGATATCCACAAATCCCACCTGTACATAAAGCAAGGTCGCGATGGAGGCATAAAGCAGATTGGACGAGCCGAACAACCACCTCATCCCCGTCAATGTCTTGCGGGTGCTTTCCAATCCCGCCCACTCATACAGACTGAAATTCATGATGATGCCCAAGAGGATAAGCACGTATATGCCGCCTGCGTAAATGGCCGCGATGGTTATTCCGACCAGGAGAAGTCCGGTAAGAGATCTTTTGAGCATAGGGTTTCTCAGAGATTATCGATAAGAATCAAAAACACATTTCTCGGCCCGCATCCGGTCATGGGCTCACCGTCTATGTCGAAGAAGCAAGGCATTCCCGTCCAGCGCGAAATCAGCGAGGGCATCTTTTCCTTTCCCTCTTTCATCAGGCGTACCGCCGTTCTGAAATCGGGCATCACCTGCTCCACCGAGGCCACAAACACCACATCGTCGGCTTGCGCCATAGCGCGGCGGCCTGCCGAGGCGTTGTTCCACACCACACTGCCGTCCTGGGCTATCAGATAGCGGCACCCGCAGAACACCACGCTCTTCACCACCGCGTCCACGGTCTTGCTACCGTAGGGCACTTCCGCCAAATCGAGCAAATCGGCCACATCCGGGTCCTTGCAGAATATCTTGCCCTCCCACTTGCGCACCTTCACCAGTTCCGAAAAGGTCTCCACCGCTTCGCGCGCGTTCTCGCAATAAAGAAACGCACCGCCGGCGGCAATGAATTTCTCGGCAAAGTCCTCTTCGGGCGAGTTCTTGACCGGACTATAGACATTCCGTTCCAAGTCCACGCCGTCCGGACTGGTCACCGGAGCATGGGTCAACGCCTCGCGGATTTTTTTCAAAATCCGCTCACGGGCGCTCATTCTGTCTATGGTTTCGTCAATCTGCATGATTCTCGGTTGTGTCTTTCGGGGTTTCGGTTTCCGAATCCCCTTTGCTCTGCGGAACCTCATCAAACGGCCTCGGGCCAAAGATATTTTCCACGTCCTCGCGGAACATCACCTCGTGTTCGATAAGCAGACCGGCCAGTTTATCCAGTTTCTCGCGGTTCTCCACCAAAATCCGCTTGGCTTCGGCATAGCAGTCGGCCACGATGCGGCGCACCTCGGCGTCTATCATTTCGGAAGTCTTCTCGCTATAAGGCTTGCCGAAACTGTATTCGCTCTCGCCGGTCGAATCGTAATAGCTCAACGTGCCCACCTCGGGATTCATGCCGTAGTAGGCCACCATCGCGTAGCACAACTTGGTCACTTTCTCCAAATCGTTCAACGCGCCCGTCGAAATCTCGCCGAACACCACTTCTTCCGAGGCGCGGCCTGCGAGAGTGGCCACCATCTCGTCGTGCATCTGCCGCACGGTGGTAATCTGCCGTTCCTCGGGCAGATACCAGGCCGCGCCCAGCGACTTGCCCCGGGGCACAATCGTCACCTTTACCAAAGGATGCGCGTACTGCAACAGCCAGCTCACCGTGGCGTGTCCGGCCTCGTGATACGAGATCACTTTCTTTTCTTCCGCCGATATGATCTTGCTACGTCTTTCCAAGCCGCCCACGATACGGTCCACGGCATCCAGAAAATCCTGTTTCTCCACCTGATACTTCTTGCGGCGGGCGGCAATCAGGGCCGCTTCGTTGCACACGTTGGCGATGTCGGCGCCCGAAAATCCCGGGGTCTGTTTGGCCAGGAAAGTCACGTCCACATCCGCGGCCAGCTTGAGAGGTTTCATGTGTACCCCGAAAATGGCTTTCCGTTCTTCCATTTCCGGCAGATCCACATTGATCTGACGGTCGAAACGGCCTGCCCGCAGCAAAGCCTTGTCCAAGATTTCGGCGCGGTTTGTGGCCGCCAAGATAATCACGCCGCTGTTGCTGACGAAACCGTCCATTTCGGTGAGCAACTGGTTCAAGGTATTCTCTCGCTCGTCATTGGCTCCCGTAAAGGTATTCTTGCCCCGGGCCCGCCCTATGGCGTCGATTTCGTCGATAAAGATGATGCACGGAGCCTTTTCCTTGGCCATGCGGAACAAGTCGCGCACCCGCGACGCCCCCACCCCTACGAACATCTCCACGAAATCCGAGCCCGAAAGCGAGAAGAAGGGAACCTGCGCTTCGCCGGCCACCGCTCTTGCCAAAAGGGTCTTGCCCGTTCCCGGAGGGCCTACCAGAAGGGCGCCTTTGGGAATCTTGCCACCCAACGAAGTGTACCGTTTGGGATTTTTCAGAAAATCCACAATCTCCATGATTTCTTCCTTGGCCTCGTCCAGTCCCGCCACATCCTTGAACGTGGTGTTCACCTTGGTATCCTTGTCGTAGAGCTGCGCCTTCGATTTGCCGAAGCTGAACATCCCGCCCGGACCGCCGCTGCCCATCCCCCGTGAAAACATCCTGAACAGCAATACAATAAACAGAATCGGCAAGATCAAGGAGAACAAAAACGACACGCCCCCGTTTTCCCAGAAACTCTTGCGGGTCTCGGGCACAAGCTCCACTTCGGGACGTTCCATAATCTGCCGCTTGACCTCCGCCGTCTGCCCCACCGTATCAGCCTCCTTGGCTTCCTGCTGCGCCAGACGCACGTCTTTTTCGAAAGTCTCTATCGAAACGAAGGTAAGCACATAATGTTTGTTGCCTTCCCTGCCGCCGGTTCCGCGCAAGGGCTCGTAAATATCGTTCTCGTAGATTTTCTCGGGCTTGATGAAGATTTCGGCCGAACGGTCCGGTGCGTCTCCGTTCACCACGACGATTTTTTCCACATCCCCCCGTTTGAGCATTCCCTCCACATCGTGCCAGGTGGTCTTGACGAAATCCACCCCTCCGAAGCCTCCCGATACTTGCAGATAAAGGAGGATCAGCAACAGCAGGCCGTAAATCCAATAGATATTGAAGTTGCGGCGCTTCCCTCCCTGCGGTTTCTTGTTGAGGACGGGATTGCCTCCGCCGGGTTTCGAGTGATTTTCCATAATCTTTTCTCCGGATTCTTAATTTTCCTCTTCTTCAAACTCACGCAAGCCAGCATCCCCCCATAATTCCTCCAAACGATAATGCCGGCGCGTCTCCTTATTAAAAATGTGAGCCAACACATTGCCGTAGTCCAGCAAGACCCATTCTCCGTTGGCGTAACCCTCCGTATGCAAGGGATCTTCTCCGAAACCGGCATACACCTTTTCGTCTATCTCATCGGCAATGGCGCGTGCCTGCGGAGCGGAATCCACCTCGCAGATCACAAAGAAGTCGAAAGAGGCACCCGAGACTTTCCGCAAATCGAGGCTCACGATATGCTGCCCTTTCTTTTCCTGCATACACTGCACCATAGTTTCCACCAACGCCTCTTCCTGGGCGCGGCGGCGGGCAGTCTTCTTCGCCGCGGGTTTCTTCGCGGTCGTTTTCGTTTTTTTCTCTACCACGCTATTTTTCAGTTTTTCAATTCAAGCAACATTTTCTGCAAGGATTCGTCCCAAAGCGGAATCTCCAAACCGAACTCCCTTTTGATTTTCTCCTTGCTCAACACACTGTACAAAGGCCGACGGCAGCTGCTCGGATATTCGGCCGTGCTTATCGGCAGCACTTTGCAGGTCTTGCCCGCCAGTTGCATGATAGCCGAGGCGAATTCATACCACGAGCATTCTCCCTCGTTGGTGAAATGATAGATTTCCACTCCTTTGCGGGTCTTGAAATCCGTCTTCAAGATAATCTGCATGATGGCCGCCGCCAAATCGCCCGCCCAGGTAGGACAACCCTGTTGGTCCGCCACCACGCTCACTTCCTTGCGCTCGTCCCCCAACCGCAACATGGTCTTCACAAAATTCTTGCCGAAAGACGAATACAGCCAGGCCGTGCGTATAATCATGCCGTTCACCCCTTTGGCGAACATGGCTTCCTCGCCCGCCCGCTTGCTCGCGCCGTACACGCCCGTAGGATTCACACGGTCGCTTTCCTTATAGGGTTCCGTGGCATTCCCGTCAAACACGTAGTCGGTGGACACGTGCAGCATAAACGTGCCGTTCTCGGCGCAACATTCCGCCAATACCGACACCCCGTCCCTGTTGACCGCATAAGCCGCCTCCACATCCGATTCGGCTTTGTCCACCGCGGTATAGGCCGCGCAGTTTATCACCAGATCCACGTTCTGAGCCATGATGCAGTTCTGCACATCCGCACGGTTGCAGATGTCCAGCACGTCCACATCCACAAAAATGAACCGGCAGAACGAAAAACGGCTGTCTTTCGCCGCACGCCGGATTTCATTGCCCAACTGACCGTTACTCCCGGTCACAAGTACTGTCAACCTATCGTTCATGGCGCAATTCCTCCTCAAAATAAGCGATGGTTTTCTTCAAGCCCTCTTCCAGCTGCACCTCAGGACTCCATTGCAATCTTTCGCGAGCCAGGGTGATATCGGGTTTACGTTGGGTGGGATCGTCCGATGGCAAGGGACGATACACCAACTTGGAGCGGCTTCCTGTCAATGCAATCACTTTTTCAGCCAATTCTTTAATCGTGAACTCTCCCGGATTGCCGATATTCACGGGGCCTGTAAAATCATCGGGCGTGGCCATCAAACGCAACATCCCCTCCACCAAGTCGTCCACATATTGAAAACTGCGCGTCTGCGAACCATCGCCGTAGATGGTGATGTCCTCGTTTTTGAGCGCCTGCACCACGAAGTTCGACACCACCCGTCCGTCGTTCATGAACATTCTCGGGCCGTAGGTGTTGAAAATCCGCACAATCTTTATCTTCACCCCGTTCTGACGGTGATAATCCATAAAAAGCGTTTCGGCGCAACGTTTTCCCTCGTCGTAGCACGAGCGCAGGCCGATAGGATTCACATTGCCCCAATAGGCTTCCTGCTGCGGGTGGACTTTCGGATCTCCATACACCTCGCTGGTGGATGCCTGCAAGATTTTGGCCTTGATGCGTTTGGCCAGCCCCAACATATTGATCGCTCCCATCACCGAAGTCTTCACCGTCTTGATGGGATTGTATTGATAGTGCACAGGCGACGCCGGACAAGCCAGGTTGTAGATTTCGTCCACCTCGGCGTAGTAAGGCTGGATAACATCGTGCCGCACCAGTTCAAAGTAGGGGCTTCCTATCAGATGCGCCACATTCTGTTTCTGTCCCGTAAAGAAATTGTCGAGACATATAACGTCATTGCCCTCTTTGAGCAATCTTTCGCACAGATGCGAGCCGATAAATCCCGACCCGCCGGTCACCAGTACTCTTTTCATCGCATGAGATTATTTGAGCCCTACACCATAATATATGAAACCCGCCTTGCGCAATTCCTCCCGGTCGTAGAGGTTGCGGCCGTCGAAAATCACGGGGGTTTTGAGGTGATTTCTCACCCGCTCCCATTCCGGCACGCGGAATTCGTTCCATTCTGTCACCAAGAAAACGGCGTCGGCACCGTCGGCGGCCTCGTAGATATCGTGACAATAGGTGATGGCATCGCCTATGCGTCGCTTGCACTCCGCCATCGAAATCGGGTCGTGTCCCTTGATTCTGCACCCCGCCTTCAACAATTCGTCTATCATGACCAACGAAGGAGCCTCGCGCATGTCGTCCGTGCCGGGCTTGAACGCCAAGCCCCAGAACGCCACGGTCTTACCTGTTATATGTCCTTTGAAATGTTGCAGGAACTTGCGCACCAGAAGCGATTTCTGATTTTGGTTCACCTCTTCCACCGCCTTGAGCACCTTCATCGTATACCCCTTCCCCTCCGCCGTCTTCACCAAGGCCTTTACATCTTTGGGAAAACACGAACCGCCGTAGCCGATACCGGGATAGAGGAACTTGCTTCCGATGCGCGAATCGCTGCCTATACCCTTGCGGACACTGTCCACATTGGCACCCACCAACTCGCAGAGGTTGGCGATGTCGTTCATGAAACTGATGCGGGTGGCCAACATCGAGTTGGCGGCATATTTGGTCATTTCGGCCGAGGCGATATCCATAAAGAGCACCGGGTGACCGTTGAGCGTAAAGGGCTTGTACAGGCGGTTCATCACCTCCTTCGCCCTGTCGCTTTCAATCCCCACCACAATCCGGTCGGGATACATAAAGTCTTTCACTGCCGACCCTTCTTTCAGAAACTCGGGATTCGAAGCCACATCGAAAGTGAGGTCCGAGCCGCGCTTGTCCAATTCCTCCTGGATGGCCGCACGCACTTTCTGCGCCGTTCCCACGGGCACCGTGCTTTTGGTCACCACCAACATATACGACTTCATATATTGCCCCACCTCACGCGCCACCTCGAGCACATAGCTCAGGTCGGCGCTGCCGTCCTCGTCGGGAGGCGTGCCCACCGCACAGAAAACCACTTCCGAATCCTCTATACCTTGTTCTATGGAGGTAGTGAACGAAATCCGCCCTTTCTGGAGGTTCTTCTTCAACAACTCGTCCAGACCCTGTTCATAAATAGGGAGGATTCCCTGCTGCAAGGCGGAGATTTTCTCCATATTCACATCCACACAGCATACATCCGTGCCCATCTCGGCAAAACAGGTTCCTGTCACCAAACCGACATAACCTGTTCCAACAATCGTAATCTTCATACTCTAATACAATACGTTAAAATCACTCTCTCGGAAGGGGACACCCCTCCCCCGCCGGACCCTGTCCGACAAAACTTGCAAATATACGAAAAGTTGGGCGCAGGACCATTGAACAACGGACGGGTAAAAAAAAATTCAAGACCTCTTGGTTTTATAGAAAAAAGCACTAACTTTGCGCTCCATTTTGGAATAAGTATTTTGAAATTATAACTAATACAAAACCAACAAAATGCCTACAATTCAACAGTTAGTTCGCAAGGGACGGGAGAAACTCGTGGATAAATCCAAGTCTCCCGCGTTGGACTCTTGCCCCCAACGGCGCGGTGTTTGCGTTCGTGTCTACACCACCACGCCCAAGAAGCCTAATTCGGCTATGCGTAAGGTTGCCCGTGTGCGCCTTACCAACCAAAAGGAAGTGAATGCATATATTCCCGGCGAAGGCCACAACCTCCAGGAACACTCCATCGTGATGATCCGCGGCGGTCGTGTGAAAGACCTCCCCGGTGTAAGATACCACATCATCCGGGGTGCCTTGGATACCTCGGGCGTGGAAGGCCGCAACCAACGCCGTTCCAAGTACGGTACCAAGCGTCCCAAGAAAAAGTAAAACCGCAAGCAAGAAGGTATATAGATTATGAGAAAGACAACTCCGAAAAGAAAAACCATTTTGCCCGACCCCAAATTCAACGATGTTTTGGTGACTAAGTTCATCAACAACATTATGTTGGAAGGCAAAAAGAGCATCGCGCACGAGATTTTCTACGATGCTATCGAGGAAGTATCCGCCAAGACCAAGGAAAACGGCTTGGAAGTTTGGAAAAAAGCTTTGTCGAACGTCACTCCTTCGGTCGAAGTAAGAAGCCGCCGCGTAGGTGGTGCCACGTTCCAGATTCCGTCCGAGATCCGTCCGGAAAGAAAGCAGTCGATCGGCATGAAGAACCTGATTCTTTTCGCCCGCAAACGCAACGAAAAGTCGATGTCGAAGAAACTTGCCGCCGAAATCATGGCTGCCTATAAAGAAGAAGGCGCCGCTTTCAAGCGCAAGGAAGACATCCACAGAATGGCCGAAGCCAACAAGGCATTCTCCCACTTTAAATTTTAGGTAGACAATGGCATACGATTTATCCAAAACCCGGAATATCGGGATCATGGCGCACATCGACGCAGGTAAGACCACCTGCTCGGAGCGTATTCTTTTCTATACGGGAAAGACCCACAAAATCGGTGAAACACACGAGGGTACGGCCACCATGGACTGGATGGCGCAGGAACAGGAACGCGGTATCACCATTACCTCCGCCGCCACGACGGTGTTCTGGAAATATGAGAACGACACCTATAAGATGAACCTTATCGACACCCCGGGGCACGTTGACTTTACCGTCGAGGTAGAACGTTCCTTGCGTGTGTTGGACGGTGCCGTGATGGTGCTTTGCGCGGTAGGCGGCGTTCAGCCCCAGTCCGAGACCGTTTGGCGTCAGGCCAACAAATATAAGGTTCCCCGTATCTGTTTCGTAAACAAGATGGACCGTACCGGGGCCGATTTTTATAATGTCGTAAGCCAGATCAGCGAACGTCTCCACGCCCACCCGGTTGCCATGCAGCTCCCCATCGGCCAAGAGGACACATTTATCGGAGTTGTTGACCTCATCACCAAGAAGGCCTACAAGTGGGAAGACGAAAAGGGAACCGAATTCGATGAGATTCCCATTCCCGCCGATATGGTGGATCAAGTGGAAGAATACCACAACAAACTGGTGGAAGCCGCGGCCGAAGAAGACGAAGCCTTGATGGAGAAGTTCTTCGAGGATCCCGCTTCTATCAGCGACAAAGAAATCATCGCCGCTATCCGCAAGGGCACGATCGCCATGCACATCAACCCTGTTTTCTGCGGTTCGGCTATCAAGAATAAAGCCGTACAACCTCTTCTGGATGCCGTTGTACGCTATCTGCCCAGCCCTCTCGACATCGATGCCGTGGTGGGAACCAATCCCGACACGGGCGATGAGACCTCGCGCAAGGTAGATGTAAACGAACCTTTCTGCGCTCTGGCGTTCAAGATTGCCACCGACCCCTTTGTAGGGCGTATCGCTTTCTTCCGTGTATATTCCGGCGCCCTCGACGCAGGTTCGTATGTGCTCAACGCCTCCACGGGCAAGAAGGAACGTATCTCGCGTATCCTGCAGATGCACGCCAACAAGCAGCAGCCTCTGGATCGCATCGAGGTGGGTGATATCGGCGCCGCGGTCGGTTTCAAGGAAATCAAGACGGGTAATACCCTCTGCGACGAAAACCACCCCATCAACCTCGAAACCATGTCGTTCCCCGAACCGGTAATCAGCATCGCCATCGAACCGGTTTCGCAGCAGGATGTGGACAAGCTTTCGAACGGTCTGATGAAGTTGGCCGAAGAAGACCCCACTTTCCGTGTCAAGAGCGACGAGAATTCGGGTCAGACCATCATCAGCGGTATGGGCGAGTTGCACTTGGATATCCTTTTGGACCGTCTCAAACGCGAGTTCAAGGTAGAATGTAACCAAGGCCGTCCGCAGGTTGCCTACAAGGAAGCCATCTGCTCCACCGTCGAACACCGCGAAGTTTACAAGAAACAGACCGGTGGCCGCGGTAAGTTCGCCGACATCCTCTTCGAGATTTCGCCCGCCGACGAAGGCGTCAAAGGGCTTCAGTTCATCAACGAGGTCAAGGGCGGTAACATTCCTAAGGAATTCATCCCCGCCATCGAAAAAGGCTTCAAGTCGTCGTTGGAAAACGGTGTCTTGGCCGGTTATCCTCTGGAAAACCTCAAGGTACGTATCCTCGACGGTTCGTTCCACCCGGTAGACTCCGACGCCCTTTCGTTCGAAGTCTGCGCCAGAATGGGTTTCCGCGAAGCCTGCCGCAAGGCCAAATCGATTCTGCTCGAACCTATCATGTCGCTCGAGATCGAAACGCCCGACGCCAACGTGGGCGATGTTTCCAGCGACTTGAACCGTCGTCGTGGCGTGATGGAAGGTATCGATGCCAAGCACGGAGGCCAGGCCATCCGCGCCAAGGTGCCCTTGGCCGAGATGTTCGGCTATGTCACCGCCCTGCGTACCCTTACGTCGGGTCGTGCCAGCTCCACGATGGAATACTCGCACCATGCCGAGGCACCCGCCAATATCACGGCCGAGGTGGTCAAGCAAGCAACTAAGTAAATCAATAGTAAAATTATAAAACCGTGAGTCAACAAAGAATCAGAATCAAGTTGAAGTCCTACGACTACAATTTGGTAGACAAGTCGGCCGAAAAAATCGTAAAGACCGTCAAGATGACCGGTGCTATGGTGAGCGGACCTATCCCCCTCCCCACCGACAAGAGAATCTTTACGGTAAACCGTTCGACCTTTGTCAACAAGAAATCGCGCGAACAATTTGAATTGTCCTCCTACAAACGCCTTCTGGACATTCACAGCAGCAGTTCCAAGACCATCGACGCTTTGATGAAGTTGGAGTTGCCCAGCGGTGTGGAAGTGGAAATCAAAGCCTAACGCGCTTACCTAACAAACAGAAGAATTAAAAACCATTAACAAGCAAAGTAATGTCCGGATTAATTGGAAAGAAAATCGGAATGACTAGCATTTGGGATGCCTCCGGCCGCAACGTGCCGTGCACTGTGATCGAAGCTGGTCCTTGTGTGGTAACGCAAGTAAAAACAAAAGAGAAAGACGGTTACGACGCCATTCAATTGTCTTTCGGCGAAAGAAAGGAAAAACACACCTCCAAATCCTTGAAGGGTCACTTTTCCAAAGCCAACACGACGCCCAAACAGATCAGCATGGAATTCTCCCGTTTCGAGGAAGGTTCCCGCAAGCAGTTCGGCGAAACCATCGATGTCACCGTATTTACCGAAGGCGAATTCATCGATGTGGCCGGCACCACCAAAGGTCACGGCTTTCAGGGTGTTGTAGGAAGACACGGTTTCGGCGGGGTCGGTCAAACCACTCACGGTCAGCATAACCGACTCAGAGCCCCCGGTTCGGTTGGCGCGTCGTCCTATCCTTCCCGTTTGTTCAAAGGTCTGCGCATGGCCGGTCAGACAGGCAACGTAAGACGCAAGAGCATCAACTTGGAAATCGTCAAGATTGTGCCCGAAAAGAATTTAATTTTAGTGAAAGGTTCTGTACCCGGTGCTAAAGGTTCATTTTTAAAATTAGAGAGATGGAGTTAACAGTTTACAACACATCCGGTAAAGAAACCGGAAAGAAGGTGCAGATTGCCGATGCTATCGCCAATGCCGAACCGAACGATCACGCCATCTATTTGGCGGTGAAGCAGTATATGGCCAACCAACGCCAAGGCACCCACAAAGCCAAGGAAAGATCCGAAATGAGCGGCAGTACCCGCAAGCTCGGAAAGCAGAAAGGCGGTGGCGGTGCCCGTCGCGGTGACATCAACTCGCCTCTGTTGCACGGCGGTGCCCGCGTGTTCGGCCCCCGTCCCCGTGACTACAGCTTCAAGTTGAACAAGAAAGTGAAAGCCTTGGCCCGTCTGTCGGCCCTGAGCTACAAGTTCAAGGAAGACGGCGTGAAGGTCGTTGAGGATTTCAGCTTCGAGGCACCCAAGACCAAGCAAATGGTTGAGATTCTGAAAAATCTGAACCTTTCCGACAAAAAATCGCTCTTGGTGCTTGCGGAATCAAATAAATTCGTATTTTTGTCGTCCCGAAATTTGCGGGGAATAAAGGTTGTAAATGTCAAAGACTTAAACACTTATGACATTCTCAACGCTAAAAATCTCCTTTTTGTGGAGTCCTCCGCCAGCAAGCTCAATGAGCTCTGCGCCGAATAAGGGAGTGCCGAAAACGCATAATTAAAGAACAATGAACGTAATCATTAAACCTATCGTCACCGAAAAAATGACCCGGGTGGCGGAAAAGTTCAACCGCGTAGGTTTTATCGTCAGCACAGAGGCGAATAAGATCGAAATCAGAAAAGCGGTCGAAGATATGTACGGTGTCAAGGTCGTTCGGGTAAACACCTTGAATCACCCCGGTAAGAACAAATCCCGCTATACCAAGGCGGGGCTCATCGAGGGCCGTACGAGCGCGTATAAGAAAGCAATAGTAACCCTGGCCCAGGGCGAGACTATCGATTTTTACAGTAACATCTAAGAGAAATGGCTTTAAAGAAATTCAAACCCACTTCCGCGGGTCAGCGCTTTAAGAGCATCAGCACGTTCGAGGAAATCACCACCAACGTGCCTGAAAAGTCCTTGGTGGTAGCCTACAAGAAAACCGGCGGCCGCAACAACCAGGGACACCGCACGATGCGTTACATCGGCGGCGGTCACAAAAGACAATACCGTATCATTGACTTTAAACGCGACAAAGATCAGATTCCCGCCGTTGTAAAGACTATCGAATACGATCCCAACCGCACCGCCCGCATCGCCCTCCTTTTCTATGCCGACGGTGAGAAGCGCTATATCCTGGCGCCTCAAGGCCTGCAGGTGGGACAGAAAGTGATGTCCGGCAAAGACATCGCTCCCGATTTGGGAAATGCCCTCTACCTGAGCGACATTCCTTTCGGTACCTTGATTCACAACATCGAACTTCGTCCCGGTCAGGGCGGCAAGATCGTGCGCAGCGCGGGTGCCTATGCCCAGCTGCTTTCGCGTGACGGCAAATACGCTATCGTGAAATTGCCTTCCGGCGAAACGCGCAAGATTCTCCAAACCTGCAAGGCGACGATCGGTGTAACCTCGAACGTAGACCACAACCTGGAATCGTCGGGTAAGGCGGGCCGCAGCCGTTGGCTGGGTCGCAGACCCCGCAACCGCGGTGTGGTTATGAACCCTGTCGATCACCCTATGGGTGGTGGTGAAGGCCGTGCTTCCGGTGGACATCCCCGCTCCAGAAAGGGTCTGCCCGCAAAGGGTTATAAGACACGTCGTCTTAAGAACGCTTCGAATCAGTACATCATCGAAAGAAGGAAGAAGTAATTTTAAATTCGCAGAAACATGAGTCGTTCAATCAAAAAGGGTCCTTATATCCACTATAAACTCGAGAAGAAAGTCCTTGCCGCCGCCGAGAGCAAGAAGAAAGTCACCATCAAGACTTGGTCGCGCGCGTCGATGATCTCTCCCGATTTTGTAAATCAGACCATCGCCGTTCACAACGGAAACAAGTTCATACCCGTTTTCGTCACCGAAAACATGGTAGGTCACAAGTTGGGCGAATTCGCCCCCACCCGCACTTTCCGTGGTCATGCCGGCAACAAGGATAAAGGTAAAAAGTAATCACCGTCAGTAAATAACACAGAGCAATGGGATCGAGAAAACATATTCGCGCCGAAAAGACCAAAGAGCTGAAAAAGACGCTCTATGTGGCCAAGTTGAGAAATAATCCTACCTCTCCGCGCAAGACCCGCTACACCGCCGACATGATTCGCGGTGTGGATGTAGAGAAGGCTTTGGCCATTCTCCAATACGGTCACCGCGAGGCGGCCCCCAAAATTCATAAGTTGCTCCGTTCGGCCATTGCCAATTGGCAAAACAAGAACGAAGGCGTCCGCATGGAAGACGCGCACCTGTATGTAAAGGAAATTTTCGTGGATGGCGGCGCCCAACTCAAGCGTCTGCGCCCCGCGCCGCAAGGCCGCGGCTACCGCATCCGCAAACGTTCCAACCACATCACCTTGATTTTGGGAACCCGCGACGCTTCGGCCGAGAGCAAGAAGAAAGCCCCCAAAGCCCGGGCTAAAGCAAATGTTGAAAAGTCAGAATCTGAAAACAAGTAACCATGGGACAGAAAACAAACCCTATAGGCAATAGATTGGGAATTATCAGAGGCTGGGATTCCAGCTGGTACGGTGGACGCCGTTTCGAGACCAAGTTGGTGGAAGACGACAAGATCCGCAAGTACCTGAACGTTCGTCTGGCAAACTGCAGTGTTTCCAAGATTTTGATTGAACGTACCCTGAAGATGGTCACCATCACCATTTTCACCGCCCGTCCGGGTCTTATCATAGGTAAGGCCGGCCAACAGGTGGACAAGCTCAAGGAAGAATTGAAGAAACTTACCGGCAAGGAAGTTCAGATCAGCATCTCCGAGATCAAACGTCCCGAACTGGATGCCGTCATCGTATCCTCCTCCATCGCCCGTCAGCTCGAAGGCCGTGTTTCGTACCGCAAGGCCATCAAGACGGCCATCGCTTCGGCGATGCGCATGGGTGCCGAAGGTATCAAGGTTCAGATTTCCGGCCGCTTGGGCGGTGCCGAAATGGCGCGTACCGAACACTTCAAGGAAGGCCGCACGCCTCTCCACACCTTGCGGGCCGATATCGATTATTCGCTCTCCGAAGCCCACACCACCTACGGTCGTCTGGGTATCAAGGTTTGGATTTGCCGCGGTATCGTCTACGGCAAGCGTGACCTCACCGCCGGCTTTGCGGTGGCGTCGGCCGCCAAGGAAAACGCGGGCCGTCCGATGGCTCCCCGCGCCAACAACATGGGTGGCAGACGGAAAAAAGCCAACTAAACTATCGCTAATATTTTAACATTATACAGAGATGTTACAACCTAAAAAGAGCAAGTTCAGAAAGCAGCAGAAGGACAAAATGAAAGGCAACACCAAACGTGGTGCTGAGATTGCTTTCGGTTCTTTCGGTATCAAGGCCTTGGAAACGGCCTTTATCACAGCTCGTCAAATAGAAGCGGCCCGTCAAGCGGTGACACGTTATATGAAGCGTGAAGGTCAGATCTGGATCCGCATCTTTCCCGACAAACCCATCACCAAGAAGCCTGCCGAAGTACGTATGGGTAAGGGTAAAGGTTCGCCCGAATACTTTGTGGCCCGTGTAAGCCCGGGGAGAATTCTCTTCGAAGCCGACGGTGTACCTATGGAAGTTGCCAAAGAAGCGCTCCGTCTGGCCGCTCAAAAGCTTCCCATCGCCGTGAAGTTCATTGTAAGAAGAGATTACGTAGCCGAATAATAAGGGAATAAGCCATGAAATCAGAATTCGTAGTAAAAGAGTTATCGACCGCCGAACTGCAGGAACGCTTGGACTCGGCAAAGGTTGAGCTGAACAAGATGAGAATGAACCATCATATCTCTCCTCTTGAAAACCCCAACCTTATCAAGGCTCACAAAAAGAATATCGCCCGTATCCTGACGGAATTGCGCCGCAGGGAATTGGCTAAATAAAGCCCCAAAACATGAAAAGGAATCTTAGAAAAGAGAGAATCGGCGTAGTGGTGAGCGATAAAATGCAAAAGACCATTACCGTCTTGGTTGAAGGGAAAACCAAACACCCCATCTACGGGAAGTTTGTTACCCGTTCCACCAAGTTCAAGGCTCACGACGAAAACAATGACTGCCACATCGGTGATACGGTGCGCATCATGGAAACCCGTCCTTTGAGCAAGGATAAACGTTGGAGATTAGTTGAAATCATTGAAAGAGCGAAATAGTTATGATACAACAAGAAACCAGACTCAGTGTTGCCGATAACAGCGGTGCCAAGTCGGTACTCTGCATCCGCGTGCTGGGTGGGACAAAAAGAAGATACGCGAGTGTGGGCGACAAGATTGTCGTGGCCATCAAGGATGCTATCCCTTCTGGAAATGTTAAAAAAGGCACTGTGTCTAAGGCAGTTGTGGTGAGAACCACCAAAGAAGTCCGCAGACCCGATGGCTCCTACATCCGTTTCGATGATAACGCCGTTGTGCTGCTTACCGCGGCCGATGAAATGCGCGGAACCCGTATCTTCGGACCCGTAGCCCGCGAGTTGCGCGAAAAACAGTTCATGAAGATTGTTTCACTGGCACCCGAAGTGCTTTAATCGAGGAGATAGACCATGAAATTACACATCAAAAAAGGAGACACTGTAAAGGTGTTGGCCGGTGATGACAAAGGTCAGCAAGGAAAGGTACTCCAGGTTGACGTTGAGAAACAACGCGCCAAAGTAGAAGGTCTCAATATGGTGTCGCGTCACACCAAGCCCAACTCCAAAAACCCGCAGGGTGGCATCATCAAGAAGGAAGCCGGTATCCATATTTCCAATCTGATGGTGGTTGACTCCAAGGGCAATGCGACCCGTATCGGCCGCAGAAAGGACGAGAAGACCAATAAATCCGTTCGTTATTCTAAAAAGTCAGGGGAGGTAATTAAGTAATGAGCTACACACCGAGATTAAAAGAAAAATACAAGAGCACCATCGTGCCCAATCTTCAAAAGGAATTCGGGTACAAGAGCGTGATGCAGGTTCCCCGCTTGGTTAAGATCTGCCTGAATCAAGGCATCGGAGCCGCGGTGGCCGACAAGAAACTCGTGGACGCCGGCGTGGAGGAAATGACCGCCATCGCAGGCCAGAAAGCCGTGCCTACCAAGTCGAAGAAAGACATCTCGAACTTCAAGGTCCGTAAAGGTATGCCCATCGGGGCGCGCGTCACCCTCCGCGGCGAACGCATGTACGAATTCTTGGATCGTTTGATTTCGGTAGCCGTTCCCCGCATCCGCGACTTCCGCGGCATCAGCGACAAGGGTCTCGACGGCAAGGGTAACTTCTCTTTCGGTATCACCGAACAGATTATCTTCCCCGAAATCAATATCGACAAGATTAACAAGATCAGCGGTATGGACATCACTTTTGTCACCACCGCCACCAACGATAAAGAGGCTTACGCTCTGTTGAAAGAGTTCGGTATTCCCTTTCAAAAACAAAACAACTAGTACGCTATGGCAAAAGAATCAATGAAAGCCAGAGAGCTCAAGAGAGAACGCATGGTTGCTAAGTATGCCCAGAAGCGTGCCGAGCTCAAGAAAGCCGGGGATTACGATGCCCTGCAAAGAATTCCCAAAAACGCCTCTCCCGTGCGCTTGCACAACCGTTGCAAACTCACCGGCCGTCCCAAAGGCTATATGAGAACGTTCGGAATTTCCCGTATCAACTTCCGCGAAATGGCTCTGCAAGGCTTGATTCCCGGAGTAAAGAAAGCCAGTTGGTAGATTCCTAACCCTTAAAAAAGAGAAAAACATGATATCAGATTCTATCGCGGACTTTTTGACCGTTATCCGGAACGCCAACATGGCTCGGAAGAGAATGGTGGAAGTACCCTCTTCCAAGATGAAGGTGGGTATCGCGCAAATTTTGTTCGACAAGGGATACATCGTCAACTACAAGGTGGAAGAAGGTGTGAAGCCCACGCTCAAGGTTGCGTTGAAATATCATCCCGCCACGAAGGCACCCGCCATTCACCGTATCGACCGCATCAGCCGTCCCGGTTTGCGTAAATACGTAGATACCGACAACCTGCCCCGTGTCATGAACGGCTTGGGCATCGCCATTATGTCCACCTCCAAGGGTTTGATGACCGACAAGGAGGCCCGGAAAGAGAACGTAGGCGGTGAAGTTATTTGTTACATCAGCTAAACAACAGTAAACCATGTCAAGAATTGGTAAAGCACCTATAAGCCTTCCGCAGGGAGTAAGCGTAACCGTCGCACCGAACAATCTGGTGACGGTGAAAGGACCTAAAGGCGAAATCAGCCGTATGGTGGACCCTGACATCACGGTGCAAGTAGATAAGGAAACCAACCACATTTTGGTTCAGCGCCCCACCGACCAGAAGCGTCACCGCGCCCTGCACGGTCTGTATCGGGCTCTCATCCACAACATGGTGGTGGGCGTTTCGGAAGGATTCAAGAAGACCATGGAAATCGTGGGCGTCGGCTACAAGGCCACCGTCAACGGACAAATCATCGACCTTTCCCTGGGTTTTTCGCACAACCTGTTCCTCGAACTGCCCAAAGAGGTGAAGGCTTCGGCCACGGCCGAAAAGGGTAAGAACCCCACCCTCACGCTCGAATCTTTCGACAAAGAGCTGTTGGGTATGGTCTGCGCCAAGATCCGCTCCTACCGCAAGCCCGAACCCTACAAAGGAAAAGGTATCAAGTTTGAAGGCGAAGTTCTGCGCAGAAAAGCCGGTAAATCGGCTGCCAGTGCCAAGAAATAGTGTACGATTAAATACATTTGCAAGATGGCTGTTACAAAGACATATAGAAGAAAGCGCATCCAGATGCGCATTCGCAAGAAAGTATCCGGCAGCGCGGAAATGCCCCGTCTGAGCGTTTTCAGAAGCAATCGCGATATCTATGCCCAGATTATCGACGACAAGGCCGGCAAGACTCTGGTTTTCGCCTCCTCGAAAGAAAAAGGCTTCGCAGGTCAAGGCACCAAAACCGAAAAAGCGGCTGTTGTGGGAAAAGTTTTGGCCGAACGCGCCAAAGCGGCCGGTATCGAAAAGATTGTTTTCGATCGCAGCGGTTATTTGTATCACGGACGTGTTAAATCTTTGGCGGAAGGTGCCAGAGAAGGCGGTCTTAAATTTTAAGGAAGACGATTATGACAGAGGCAAACGTAAAGAGAGTGAAATCGAGTGAAATCGAATTTCAAGATAAGTTGGTAAGCATCCAACGTGTCACCAAAGTTACCAAGGGCGGTAGAACTTTCAGCTTCTCGGCAATCGTGGTCGTAGGTAACGGCAACGGTGTGGTAGGCTATGGCCTGGGAAAAGCCAAGGAAGTTCAGGCGGCCATCCAGAAAGGTCTGGACGATGCCAAGAAGAACCTGATCAAGGTTCCCGTGCTCAAGGGTACCATTCCTCACGAACAATACGGCAAGTACAGCGGTGCCAATGTTTTCCTCAAGCCTGCCGCGCCCGGTACCGGTGTAATCGCCGGTGGTGCTATGCGTGCCGTTCTGGAAAGTGTAGGTGTACGCGACGTGTTGGCCAAGTCGAAAGGTTCGTCCAACCCCCACTCTGTGGTGAAGGCCACCATTCAAGCTCTCTCGCAAATGCGCGATCCCTATACGGTTGCCCAGTTGCGCGGCGTTGAGTTGGACAAAGTGTTTAACGGTTAAGCAATCCCTAAGAAGGAGATTTAGCACTATGGAAAAGAAGGTAAAACTGACACAGGTAAAGAGCGGCATCGATCGTCCTTTGAGTCAAAAACAAACGCTTAAGTCCTTGCGCTTAGGCCGTATCGGCAAGATGTCCGAATTCACGCTGAACCCTCAGGTGGAAGGTATGATTGCCAAAGTCAGCCACTTGATTAAAGTGGAGGAACTCTAATCCTATTTATTAACACAGAGAAAAAGACAGAAGATATGGACTTATCTAATCTGAAACCCGCCGAAGGTTCGGTCAGAACCAACAAACGTTTGGGTCGCGGTTACGGCTCGGGGCACGGGCAGACGGCCGGCAGAGGCCACAAAGGCGCCCAATCCCGTTCCGGCTACAGCCGCAAAATCGGTTTTGAAGGCGGTCAGATGCCCCTCTACAGACGTGTTCCCAAAACCGGTTTCAAAAACATCAACCGTGTGGAATATACCGGTATCAATCTGGACACGCTCGAAAAACTGGCCGCCGAAAAGGGTTTGAAGGAAATCGGCGTGGACGTTTTGGTTCAGTATGGTTTGGCCGCCAAACGGGATCTGGTCAAGATTCTGGGCCGGGGCGAACTGAACACCGCCGTTACCGTAACGGCGCACGCTTTTTCGGCCAAGGCCAAGGAAGCCATCGAAGCCAAGGGTGGAAAAGCGGTTCAAATTGTCCGCAACGCGCAAGCCTAAGAGTGGTAACCCGATATTGACAACGAATGAAAAGATTTATAGAAACGCTCAAAAACATTTGGAAGATAGAGGAACTGCGTAAGCGGATCCTCTACACGTTGGGGATTATCGTCATCTACCGTGTAGGTTCCTTTATCGTGTTGCCGGGTGTGGATCCTTCCCAATTGGAAGCCCTGCAACGGCAGACCAGCGACGGCCTGTTGGGCTTGTTGAATATGTTTTCGGGTGGTGCGTTCTCCAATGCCTCCATCTTTGCCT
>CAZEOJ010000006.1:0-31411 GCA_964513825.1 uncultured Bacteroidaceae bacterium | reverse complement strand
ACGCTGACCGATTCCCTGCAACCGGTGTCCTACTACTTGAAAAGCGACAAGAGCAAACAGCAGCGCTTGGGCTTTATCGCCCAGGAGGTGCAGCGCCATTTCCCTTGCCTGGTGCGCGAAGGCGCCAAGGGTATGTTGCGGTTGGATTATATGGGCCTCATTCCCGTGCTGTGGGATTTCAGCAAGCAGCTGCGTCAGGAGAATATGGAGTTGAAGAAAGAGGCCGCCGAACAGGCCGCGCGCATCGATAAGCTCGAAGCCGAGATAGAGGCCATCAAAGAACTTCTGAAACAAGATAACTAACCCTACGATATGAGCGGCGATACAGTCATTCACACCTGCGATCTGGATGTTTACCAAAAGCGCACCCGTGTGCTTAGTGGGGTGAATATGGAATTGAAAAAAGGCGAGTTCGTGTATCTGATAGGCAAGACGGGCGCGGGGAAAAGTTCGCTTCTGCGCACGCTCTATGCCGATATTCCCGTCAGAAGCGGGGAGGCCTGTGTGGCGGGCTATAACCTGTCCACCCTCCGCAAACGCGACATTCCCTATCTGCGCCGCAAGTTAGGCATCGTGTTTCAGGATTTTCAACTGCTCACCGACCGCAGTGTATACGACAACCTCTCGTTTGTGCTGCGGGCCACCGAATGGCGCGACAAAACGGCCATAGACCGCCGCATCGCCGAAGTCTTGGATATGGTGGGCATGGGCACCAAGGCGCACAAGATGCCCTATCAGCTTTCGGGAGGCGAACAGCAACGTCTGTCCATCGCCCGCGCCCTGCTCAACGACCCCGAGGCCATTCTGGCCGATGAGCCCACGGGAAACCTCGACCCCGAAACCTCCGAAGAAATCATGAAACTGTTGGTGGACATCAGTCGTAACGGCTGCGCGATGCTGGTGGCCACGCACGACTTCCTCATCATCACCAAATATCCCTCCCACATCCTGGTCTGCAAAGACGGCGTGGTGGAGCACGAGGATTTATAAATCCTCCAAAAGCTTACATACGGAGTCGTAATCCTTCGACATCATCAGTTTGATTTTCGTCGGCTTGAAGTTCGCGATACCCCGAAAGAAACCGGGGTAATGGATTTTCATTTCCTGCGCCGCCACCCGCTCTCCTTTCAGTTCGATTTCTTTTTGAAACAATTCCAGACACACCGATTTCCGTTCCTCCAAAGAAGGCGAGACTTGCGAGAAAATCCACGGATTGCCGATAGCCGCCCGTCCGATAAGCACCCCGTCCACCCCATAGTCGTTTCTGGCCTGTAACGCCTTCTGTACCGAATCGATATCGCCGTTTCCGAATACGGGAATCTTTATCCGGGGGTTGGCCTTTACCTTGCCGATAAGCGTCCAATCCGCTTTTCCCGCATAGAGTTGCGAGCGGGTGCGCCCGTGAATGCTGATGCCGGCGATGCCCACGTCCTGCAATCTCTCCGCCACCTCCACAATCGGTTTATGGCTTTCGTCCCAGCCCAAACGCGTCTTGACGGTGACGGGAAGCCCGAAAGCCTCCATCGCTCGCACCACGGCGCCCGTGAGACGTATCATTTTCGGAATATCCTGTAGAATGCCCGAACCCGCGCCCCGGCTCACGATTTTCTTGACGGGACAGCCCCAGTTGATATCGATGAAATCGGGCTTCCGCGAAGCGGCGATTTCGGCCGCGCCCCGCAGGCTGTCTTCGTCACTGCCGAAAATCTGAATGCCGATAGGCCGCTCTTCGGGCAGAAACGACATCTTGCACAGACTTTTGGCCGCCTGCCGCACCAAAGCGTCGGACGAAATGAATTCGCTCACCGTCACATCGGCGCCGAACCGCTTGCAGATACTGCGGAAAGGCGCATCGGTCACCGCCTCCATAGGGGCAAGCCAAAGCGGAAAATCGCCTAAATCCACGCCGCCTATCTTCGCCATAGCAGGTCTCAGCCCTGTTTCTCAATCTCCCGCACCCGAGGCAGGATTTCGTTCCACTTTTCTTTGTCGAGTTTGGGCCCGATCACCTTCACCACCTCGGTGGCGATCATCGAGGCGATATCGCCGCAGGTCTGTGTCGAAAGCCCCTTGCTCTTGCCGTAGAGAAAGCCCGCCGCATAGCTGTCGCCCGCGCCGTTGCTGTCGATACGGTTCACCTTTTCGGCCGTGATGGTATAGAGTTTGTCGTTGTCCATCACGATGGAACCCCGCGAACCGAGTTTCACGATGGCCGTGGGCACATGTTTGGCGAGAATGCAGAGCGCTTCCAGTTCTTTCTTGTCGGTATAGGCCAAGGCTTCTTCTTCGTTGGCGAAAACGATATCGACGCCCCGGTTCAGAATCTTGTGCAGGAAATTGCGATGCTCCACCACCACATTATAGCTGGCCAGGTCGAGCGACACCTTGAGTTTGGCTTCTTTGGCCAAGGCGATGGCGCGCTCCATAAGCTCGTAGTTCTGAACCAAATATCCCTCGATATGCAGATAGCCGTAGCCCGCGAACATGTCGGGGCGCAGGTCTTGGGCCGCCAGCGTGGAAGCCGCCCCTAAGAAAGTGGCGAAAGTACGCTCGGCATCGGGACTCATCAAGGTGATGGCCGTGCCGGTGGGAATGTTCGAGTAGGTGAAATGCGGGGTGATGCCGTGCTCTTTGAGGTCCTGCGTATAGAATTCGCCGCGCGGGTCGTTCTTGCCCGTGCAGCCGATAAAGCCGCAGCCTCCGCCCAGCGACGCCACGGCGGAGATGGTGTTGGAGGCCGAACCGCCCGAACTCAAGGTCGGGTTTTCGTTCTTGAAGTAGGAGAGAATCTTGCCGGCCCGTTGCCAATCCACCAACGTCATGCTCCCCTTGGGCAGTTGCAGATCCACCAGCGCCTCGTCGGAGGGCAGGTGATAGATCATGTCCACCAAGGCGTTGCCGATACCTAGAATCTTATTTTCCATAGCGCTTCTCTTTATTCAGCACCCGAATCCAAAACCTGCTCGAATTTTTTCCGCCACGGGTCGGGCATATCGAACGACCCCTGCCGTGCGGCATCGTAGGTGGAAAGCACACCGTAGGAGTCGGCGTGAATGTCGCCGGTGCGGGCGTTGACGATATATTGGGTCATGCCGATGCTGCGGTTGCCCACTTTGGTGATGCGGGTGTCCAGAAAAATCTCGTCGTTCCGGAGCACCTGTCTGCGGAAATTGGTTTCCAGATGCACCATCACCACGCTCTTGCCCTTGGGATCCATGTCGGGAATAAGGGACGTGAGCAAGGCAAAACGCCCCGTATCGAACCACTCGGCATAGATGGCATTGTTCACATGCCCATAGATATCGATGTCCGTAAAACGGATCTGCAAAGGTAGCTTCATCGTGAACTTATCGCGCAATCACCAATTTGGAGGCAAGGTTGACGTTCTCGCCGCGCAGGGTCACGAAATACAGGCCCGGAACGAGGTTCTGCAAAGGCAACTCGATGCGGGTGTTCCCTGCTTCCGTCCGCATGTTGCCGAGATCCAGCACACAGGCACCGGCTCTGTTCAGAACCTGCACACGCACCACGGCGGTCTTCTCGGCGGTAAAAACGATTTCGGCGCGGCTGTTGGCCGGGTTGGGACGGATGGAGAGCGTTTCGGCGATTTCCGTCTTTCCGTTGGCGGCGCTCTCGCGGGCGTCGAGCATAATCACCACACTGTCGGCGTATATGCCGTTGTGACGATAGAATTCCTGACCCTGCGATACAAAGTTGATGTTGCCGGCTCCGAATTTGCTGTTGATGCCGTCGCCCGATTTATCGTAAACGGTAAGCACATAGCAGCCTTTCTCCAGACTCATCGGCACGCTGTTGACAGAGGTGCTGTTGCCGGACAAATCACGGTACGGGCCACCTTTGTAGAGCGCGGTATCGTTCTCCGTATTGCGGAAGGTCCAGGTGATATCCGAACCATAGCGGTCCTGCACCACGTTGAGGGTGACATCCTTGTTGGGCGTAACGGCGTAGTGGGCGGAAATGCCGGCCTTGGCCGAAGAGAGGGCATCGGAGGTATATTCTTTTCCGTTCACCTTCGTCACGGAGATTCTCATCGTATCCGCGCTGTTCGGCATGGCGGCGAACGCATCGGTGATGATGTTGACCGAATGACCGGACTTCAGCACGGCATCGGTCTTGTAGGTGTATTCGGTGTTCCCTCCCGCGGTCTGAATGGAAAAGGTGACTTCCGAAATATCCTCGCCCACTTTGTTGGTCAGGGTCAGCGAAGCCTTTCCGGCCAAATCGCACGAATACGAGGGGAAGGTCTTGAGTTTGCTGATGCTGACTACGGTTCCGGGTGCGTTGATATGGTTCATTTCGGGTGCGCAGGCGGTAAAGATTTCAGATTGGGACTCGGCCACATATACTACGAAATGCGTATTGAGCAAATCGAGGGGAATGTCTTTGATCTCTTCGGGAAGCGTCCATTCGTAGGTGCGGGTGAAGAGGGAGTCCTTGCCTATGGACTTCACCGTATCGCCGTTAAGCGGGGTGAGCATATCGCGCAGTACATGCAGGTGGCGGTAACGGCCGTCTTCGGTAAACTGGTCGGGGTTATAGTTGTTGTAGTCTTTCTGCGTGGTGATGATTTCGTCCTGCGTCATGGCCACGTGGATGCGGTTGGAGGAGCCTGCCGGAACCTCCCTTGTATAGTAGAGCTGCACGGTGAGGCTGAACTTGCGGGTAGCCCAATCCAGTTCGCCTTTGGCCGCGATGTTCACATACGAATCCATGTCGAGAATCTGTTGTACGGAATTGTCCCATGCGGTTTCACGGTTGGGTTTTTCTCCCAATAGATAAGAATCGCCGAATTTGTGTCGGTTGAGAACAGCGGCGGGAAAGCCTGAAATACTGAATGCTTTCAGCAAAGCGTCCCCATCGGGAGTTCTCAGGTCGAGATCTTTTTCGAGTTGGGGAATGGCAAAATTGCCGGCATGAATATTGACGGCGAAAAGTTGACCGGGATATTTCTCAAGCAGCGAAGCCTCGGCCTGATGCCCGTCGGGACAGTATCCACAATAGATACCGGTATATTCCTCTATCACGGCTTTGCGTTTTCCGGGTTCCTTGCTCACAAACACTTCCTGCGCCTGGGCGAGGGTCAAGAGCGGAAAAAGTAAGGTCAGTAAACTGAAAACTTTTTTCATGGTATAAGGTTTATATGTTATTAACGTCTTGTTCAGGCTTGCGAATATACGAAATTTTACGGCGAACGGAAAGGGGCACCGGCAAATCCGAGGTGACTTTCTCCCCGCACAATTCGCGGATCACCACCGAAGCGCACAGACAGCCCGCTATGGAGGGCATATACGAAACCGTCCCCACCCGCGATTTCTTGTTTTCCTCGTCCTGCACCTCGCATACGGCGCTTTCGCGTACCCTTTCGGGCGAAAAGACGCTCTGGATGCCCGTATACACGCCTAATTTGTGCAGGCGTTTGCGCAGGACATCGGCCAGGGGGCAGTTGTAGGTCTGCGAGATGTCGCAGACGGTAAGTCGCGAAGGATCGGTCTTGCCGCCGGTCCCCATCGCGCTCACCACGTTCAAACCCAAACGCGAGCAATGATAGAGCAGGTAGATTTTGGGCGAGAGGGTGTCGATGGCATCCACCACATAGTCGAACCGCTCGCTTTGGAGCAGGTCTATCATGGGCTGGTCCTTGAGGTAGCGGCAGACGATGTCGAGTCTGAGGTCGGGATTGATGTCGCGCAGGCGTTCGCCTATCACCTCCGCCTTGAAACGCCCCAAGGTGGAGTGCAGGGCCGGCAGCTGGCGATTGAGGTTGGAGGCGTGCAGACGGTCGCCGTCCACAATCACCATGCGGCCCACCCCCGCGCGGGCGATGCATTCGGCGGCATAGGCCCCCACGCCGCCCAGCCCTATCACCAGCACCGAGGCGCGGCGCAAGGTCTCCACGGCCTCCTCTCCCAATAGAAGGCGGGTGCGCGACTGCGGATCTTCGTCGGCGCAGGCCTGTTTTCTTCCGTCGCTATTCATGGATGCCCGATTGCTCGAAAAGTTTCTTGTCGCCCAACACTTTCACGGCGCGTTCAAAGGCCTCGTCCATCTCGCAGGCCACCTGATAATAGTATTCCGAACCATAGAGACGCTGTGCCAGAAGCGCTTTGATCTGCACGCGCAGATAGCGGTCGGAAACGCGGTCGTATTGCGCCTGCGCCTCGTCCTCCTCCTGCGCTTTTTCGCTCAGCCACGTCTTCATCTTCTCCTCATCCCACAGCACCCGCGCCATATAGTCGGCATAGGTGTCGGAAGTCTTGAGCGCGGTATCGGCCTTCATCTCCTTGAGCAGACTTTGCAACAGCTCGTCGGCGCGGCCCTGCCTGAAATTGATGTGCCGCACGCCGTTCTCCTGCGCAAAGGCATAGAAATCGTCCATAAAGGCATCGTCCACCGCAAAGTTTTTCTTGAAGCTCTTGAAGTCGGGATAGCGTTGCAGGAGTTCGGCGCGCTGGGCATCGAGGGTCTGCATCACGAATTTATTAAGAATGTTCTTACTGCGCAAAGCGATATAATAATCTCCGGCACGTTGGGTGTCGACGGGTACGAAGATGTCGGGCACGATGCCGCCGCCTCCGTACACCGTGCGGCCTCCTGCGGTCTGAAAGCGCAGGGAGTCGGGAAGTTTTATGGAGTCGGGATGAATCATCTCGCCGTGCAGATAGCGGTTCATGATGTCCTTGTAGTAGGCGTCGAGGCCGTCTTTATAGGGCTTTTGGATGCAACGGCCCGAAGGCGTGTAGTAGCGGGCGATAGTGAGCCGCACATTGGATTTGTCGGGCAAGTCGAAAGGTCTTTGTACCAAGCCTTTGCCATAGGAACGCCGCCCTACCACAAGCGCGCGGTCGAGGTCTTGCAGGGCTCCCGACACAATTTCGCTGGCCGAAGCCGAACCCTCGTCGATCATCACCACCATACGTCCTTTCGTAAATGTGCCGTTGGCCTTGGAACGGTATTCCTGACGGGGTTGCGCCTTGCCCTCCATATAGACGATGAGTTTGTCTTTGGGCAGGAATTCGTCGGCCAGGTTCACGGCGATATCCATATAGCCGCCCGTGTTGCCCCGCAGGTCGAGAATGAGATTCTGCATACCCTGGGCCTTGAGTTCGTCCAGCGCCTGCTTCACTTCCTCGGCGCTGCTGCGGGCGAAACGGTTCAACTGGATATAGCCGTCTCTTTTGTTCACCATAAAATAGGTGCCCACGCTGTTGATAGGGATTTTGTCGCGGATAATCTCGAACACGATTTCTCCCTCGTGGCCGTGGCGCACCACGCCTACCTCCACTTTGGTGCCTTTCTTGCCGCGCAGATGCTTGAACACAAAGTCGTTGTTGGCGTTCTTTCCCGTGGCGTCGAGGGTGTCGATACGCACGATGCGGTCGCCCGAGAGCACGCCCACCTTTTCGGAGGGGCCTCCGGAAATCACCTCCACAACCACGATGCTGTCGGCGTGAATCTGAAACGAAACGCCGATGCCGTCGAAGTTGCCCACCAAAGGCTCGTTGGCCTTCTCCACTTCTTTGGCGGGGATGAAAGCCGAGTGGGGGTCGAGTTGCTCGAGCATCTCCACGATGCCTTTCTCCACAATGGGCGACATATCGATGTCTTCCACATAGGCGTAGCGGATCATCTGCAGGAGCGTGCCCATCTTGTTCTCCACCAGGTTGGGATTGTTGCGGGGCAGTGTCTCCGCGGCGTTCTTGTGGGTGCGGGATTTCTCCTGGGCGTGGAGAGATGCGGGCGCAAGACTTGCCGTCGCCAAAACCGAGCAAGCTATCAACGAAACCGGAAATCTGAAAAATCGCATGGTCCGTAAAATTTTTACAAAAGACAAATGTAGCGGAAAATTACTATTTTTGCCCCTTTGTCATGCAGAAAAGAACGCATATCATACTACTTTTAGGCATCCTCCTCGCGGGAGCGGGCACGTGCTTCACACCTTCGTGGGCGAGGGTGCGGGTGCGGACTACCGCCGCCGTCCGCAGCGCTACGGACACCCTGAGCGTCCAGACGGAGAGGGTGGCGCCGCAGGTGCGGCACATCAGCCGCGAGGACAGTATTTCCAGCCGCTTGGTGGAAGAATTCTTCCTTTCGGGACAGTTGAGGTTTTTCGACAAGAATTATAGGAAAGAGCAGGACAGTGCCGCCGCGGCGAGGGTGCAGGAACGGGCTTCGTTGGGCGGGGACATTCCCTACTACAACGAGGCGGATTCTGTCTATGAAGCCCGTTTGGAGCGTCTCAGCGAGGGTTTCGTGGTCAAGTTGCCCTACAATCAGAAAGTGCGCAACTACATCGATGTGTATGTGAACAAACGCCGTCAGCAGGTGGATGTGATGTTGGCGCTGTCGCAATACTATTTTCCCGTGTTCGAACAGGCTATGGAACGCAACGGCGTGCCGCAGGAACTCAAATATCTGGCTATCATCGAGTCGGCGCTCAATCCGAGGGCGGTGTCGCGGGTAGGGGCTTCGGGACCGTGGCAGTTCATGTATCAGACGGGCAAGATGTATGGTTTGCAGATCAGTCAGACCGTAGACGAACGGCTCGACCCTGCCAAGGCGAGCGATGCGGCGGCCCGTTACCTCAAAACCCTCTACGACAATTTCGGCGATTGGATATTGGCTATCGCGGCCTATAACTGCGGGCCGGGCAATGTCAACAAGGCCATCCGCAAGGCGCAGGGAAAAACCGATTTCTGGCAGATCTATCCATTCCTGCCGCGTGAGACCCGTGGGTACGTACCGGCTTTCATCGGAGCCACCTATGTGATGAACTACTACAAGGAGTACGGATTCGAGGAGCCTCTCAATTTCCCGCTTCTTACCGATACCCTGATGATAGAGCAGGACCTGAACCTGAACGTGGTGGCCGAGAAGTTGGACATTCCCATTCAGGTGATCCGCGACCTCAATCCCCAGTACAAACGGGATGTGATTCCGGGCAATACCGATTATTATAGTCTGCGGCTCCCCGTCAACTTTGTCGTGAAGTTCATGGAGAACGAGACCGACATCTTTGCCGACTCGGCCAATGTGATTCCCGCCACGCCCGTCCGCTTCCCCTATCGGGTGCAACGGGGGCAGACCCTTTCGGGCATCGCCTCGAAATTCCATGTGAGCGTGGCGCAGATAAAAGAGTGGAATAATCTGAATACCACTACGATATTCCCTAATCAGATTCTCTATATCTATACCGACGACCGTCCCGTCAAGAACGGTTCTTCGTTGCGTTTCCCCGCCGACCAGGGCGCCGTTTCCTCTTCGGGAAAGGTGAATATGACCACCACGCGGCCGCGCGACAACACGCCGGTGAGCAAGAGCCCTTCGCAAATCGAGATGGAAAAGCATAAGACGTCCTATCATACGGTAAGGAAAGGCGAGACGCTCTATTCCATTTCCAAACGCTATCCGGGCTCCACGGTCAGCGGCATCATCAAGAGCAACAATCTGAACAAAAAAGGCATCATCTACCCCGGACAGGTGCTGGAGGTGAAACAGTATTAGCGTTGCCATGAAACCTTTTCGCAGTTTCTTATTCTTAGCGGGAATCGTGGCGGTGCTTCTGCTGGCCGACTTTTTCGGCAGGTGTGCGGGCTACGAAGGTTTTTTGAATCTGCGCACCGAGAGGGTGGTGCTGTTGCCGCAGGGCCGCTGGCACGGACTTTGGCAGGGGCGCGGAAAAGCGTGGACGCAGGAAGAAGACCGCGAGATATTGAGCTTGCAGGAAGTGTGGGCGCAAGACACGCTGATGAATTTTTACCGTCATCTCTATCGTCTGGATGCCGATATCTTTTTGGACGACGAACTGCAAGGCATACCCGTCACACCTTTTGAATTCGATTCCTCGCAGACAGGGCGCACGCTTCTGGACGACTTTTTTGTGAAACTGCTCGTGATGCGCAATCCCGACTATGCCGAAAGTCTGCGGCAATGGTATGCCAGGCCCGATTTCTGGACGGCGGCTTTGGCCTCCAACCGCAAGGATTTCGTACGGATTCTGCACTTCGGAGACTCGCAGATAGAAAACGACCGCATCACCTCCACCTTGCGCCGCTTCTTTCAAAGCGATTTCGGCGGCAGGGGCCCCGGTCTGTTGCCTCTCTTTGCCTCGTATCATGCCCTGCAACCCACCGTGTCGGGCGCATGGCATACGGTAAAGGCCGAGAAGAACTCGCGTCGGGGCAACTACGGCATCTACGACGCCAATCTCACCTGTCCGCCCCTGCAATCGCTCGTGCGTTCCAAAAAGAAAGTGGCGGGAACGCTCGAATACAAGTTTCCCGAAAATTTCGACGCGCCTTTTGTCGATGTCCTCGTACACGCCGACCTTCCCGCTTCGGCCCTGCGTCTTACCGACGACGGAAAACAGGTTCAGGTGGAGGGTTCGCTTGAAACTTTCGGGCAGAAACGCCTCACCTATCCGCTCCTGCCCGGCACCCGCAGGCTCAATCTCGAAATGGAACTGCGCAAGAACCACACGCTCTACGCGCTGGCCGCCAACGACACGGTGGGCGTGAGCGTCGACAACATTGCCGTGCGGGGCGGCGCGGGCACGGTGTTCACGCCCAACAACCGCCGTTTTCTTGCCGACCAATACATGCTTCTGAATACGGGGCTGATTGTCTATCAATTCGGCGTGAACGCGCTCAAGAACCCCTCCGCGCAGAACCACGACTACGGCTATTTCCGTCTGCTGCTCTTGCAGGAACTCACCTATATCCGTACGCAGATGCCCGATGTGCCGGTGATTGTGGTGGGCGTGGCCGACAAACCGCAGGGGGGGCTGCGGGCGGGGCAGGTTTCGGATGTGGAACAGATCCGGCAGATTCAAAAGGAAGTGGCCTTTCAGACGGGTTGCATCTATTGGGATTTGTGTGAAGCTATGGGAGGAAAGAACTCGATGAAACGCTGGGCGGAGGCTTCTCCGGCTTTGGTTTCTTCCGACTACGTGCATTTTTCCGACTGCGGCGCCGAGGTGGTGGGAACGCTTTTCTACAAGGCGTTCCTCAATCACTACCGCGATTTCCTTTTGCGCGAGCGTAAGGGTATGATGCTTCTGCGCGCCAAACAACTACAAGGAGAATAGGCTATGGAAGGAAGTGCTTTTTTCAATTTCTTGGCAGATTTTTTCCTCTATGCTCCCGATGCGGGTTTTTCCTTCACCGGCATTTCCTTCTGGATTTTCCTGGCGGTGGCGCTCGGCGGTTACAGTCTGCTCTATAAAAAGGTGCGGGCCCGTAACGTTTTCCTCCTGCTGTGCAGTTTTTTCTTCTACTATAAGGTGGGGGGCGTGCTGGTGGGAATCCTGCTGCTGTCGGTTCTCTTCAATTTCGCCTGGGGGTTGCGTATGGAGAAAGCGCTCCACGGGGGGCGGCCAAGGTCGTGTCTTTTCTGGGGGGTGATGTTGAACCTGCTCCTGATAGCCGTGTTCAAGTATGCCGACAGTTTCGCGCTGTATTATTGGGGCGAGGGCGGCATGGAGGAAAATATGGCGGATCTGTGGCGGAAGGTGTTCCCGGCGGTGGGTCTTTCGTTCTTTACCTTTCAGGCGTTGAGTTATCTGATAGACGTGAAGCGGGGCGTGGTGAAAGCCTCGCACGACGGGCTGGAGTTCGCCCTCTACATGTGTTTCTTTCCGAAACTGGTGGCGGGGCCTTTGGTACGGGCCGGCGAATTCATGCCGCAGCTCAAGAAGACCTATATGCTCGGCAGCGGTGAGTTCTCGCGGGCGGTGGCGCTTATCCTGTTGGGTCTGATCAAGAAAGTGGCGGTTTCCGACTATCTGGCGTTCAATTTCGTGAATCCCGTGTTCGAGAATCCCCAATTCTTTACGGGCTTTGAGACGTGGATGGCGGTGTATGCCTACGCCCTGCGCATCTACTGCGACTTTTCGGGCTATACCGACATCGCGCTCGGAGTGGCGGCCTTGTTCGACATCCACCTTCCCGAAAACTTCCGTTCTCCCTACAAGGCCTCTTCGCTCACCGATTTCTGGCATCGTTGGCATATCACGCTCTCCACATGGTTCCGCGACAATCTTTACATTCCCCTCGGCGGCAACCGGCACGGGGCGGGGCGTATGGGTGCGGCCCTTTTGCTCACGATGGTGCTGGCGGGAATCTGGCATGGCGCGGGCTGGGGCTTTGTGGTCTGGGGCGCGTTGCACGGCATTCTGTTGACGTTGGAAAAGCTTACGGGCTGGGACGGACAGGTAAACCGCAACCGTTTCACGCAGATAGCCGGTTGGGTGCTGACGTTCCATATCGTATGCTTCGGCTGGATTTTCTTTCAGGCTTCCTCCTTGGAAAAAGCCTCGATGATTTTCTCGCAGATGTTCAGTCCCACGCCTTGGGCGTCGCTGGGAGATCTGTTGGTGCACTACCGGTCGATTTGGATAGTGATGCTCGCAGTGTTTGCGGTGATGCTGGGCGTCAAGGAACGGCAGAAACAGAACCTGTCGCGCTTCTTCTACCGTGCCCCGCTTTGGCTCAAATTCCTCATCTGTCTTGCGGTGGTCGCGTTGTTGGTCAATATCCGCAACATCGTTCCGCAAGAGTTCATCTATGCTAAGTTCTGACGATTTTCTATATTAATATAATAAGAAGGCGATGAAAATAGCGATTATCAACGGCCCCAACCTGAACCTGACGGGTAAACGGGAACCTGATGTCTACGGCAGGCAGTCGTTCGACGAATATATTCCGTACCTGCGCGGTCTGTTTCCTGATATGGAAATCTCTTATAGCCAAAGCAATGTGGAGGGAGAACTGATCGATAGGATACAGGCCTGCGGCCGCGAGGGACGGGCGGTACTGCTCAATGCGGGCGGCTATACGCATACTTCCGTGGCGATTCACGATGCCATTGCCGCCGTAGACGTGCCGGTCATCGAGATTCATATGTCGAATGTGGCCGCCCGTGAGGAATACCGCAGGACAAGTCTGATAGGAAGCGCCTGCAAGGGCACGATTGCCGGGTTCGGCATGGATTCCTACCGCCTCGGCATTCTCGCCTTGCAAGAACTGCTTGCCGAAAAGTAGGCTTTCTACGAGAACTTCTTGGGGTCGAGTTCGCCGAAGGTCTTGTGCTTTTTGAGATTATACTCTATCACGATACTCTTTCCATAAACGAGCGGACAGGCTTTGGGCGCTATCGCCTCACGTTTGCTCCTGTGCAGGGGTTTTGCGCGACGGAAATCGCGACGAGCCTTGAAAACCGCCTTGCAGTCGCCCGTCGCTCCTTTCATCAAGAACATCATCGCCGCCACCATATCCAACCAGAAACGTTTGAAGAACACGCTCCGCAAACGATTGTCGGGCAGGTTTTTGTATAACAGAACCAAATTGTTGCGGAAATTGAGATAGGTCTTTCGGGGCGAACTTTTGGGCAGCGTGCCGCCGCCTATGTGATACACGACCGATTGCGGATAGTACATGATCTTATACCCCATGTTCCTGAGCCGCCAGCAGAGGTCTATCTCTTCCATGTGGGCGAAGAAGTCGTTGTCCAGGCCTCCGCAGGCGTGATAGAGGTCGGCGCGCACGAAAAGGGCGGCGCCGGTGCCCCAAAACACCTCGCAGGGCGTATCGTACTGCCCCTTGTCGGTCTCCACGCAGTCAAAAATCCGTCCGCGGCAGAAAGGATAGCCGAGATAGTCGATAAAACCGCCCGCGGCACCGGCATATTCAAAGCATGATTTATCGTGGAACGAGCGCAGTTTCGGCTGGGCGGCGGCCACGTCCGGGTGGGCTTTCATCTGCTCGATGACCGGTTCCACCCAATGCGGCGTCACCTCGATATCGGAATTGAGCAATACGTAGAACCTGGCCTTGATTTGCGCGAGCGCATCGTTGTAGCCTTTGGCGAAGCCTCCGTTCTCTTTGTTGAGGATAAGGCGTATCTGAGGGTAACGGGTCTGCAAGAACGCCACCGAATCGTCGGAAGAAGCGTTGTCGGCCACCACGAGCGCGATATCGGGACTTTGCGTACATTCGACCAGACGGGGCAGGAAACGTTCCAGAAATTCACGGCCGTTCCAGTTCAGAATCACCACGGCGGTTTCCACTTCTTCGCACATGTTCACAGCAGGTTTTGCAAGGGTTAAAAATCAATCTTCAAAGATAGTAAAACTTTTCACAGCCCCTTTCCCTTTTTCCGAAGATTTTGGCTAACTTTGAGCAAGTTTATGGACAACGATTTCACTTTGATACCCGAAGACCTGCAACGCTATGCCGAGGCGTATACCTCGCCCGTCGGGCCGCTGTTGGACCGCCTGGAGCGCGATACGCATGTCAACGTGCTCGACCCGCGTATGCTCTCGGGAGCCTATCAGGGCAAGTTGTTGGAGATGCTGAGCAGGATGATCGCTCCCTCTCGGATTTTAGAGGTGGGCACCTATACCGGCTATTCGGCCATTTGTCTGGCCAAAGGCTTGCGGGAGGGTGGGAGTCTGCTTTCCATTGAGCACAATCCCGAGCTGGAAGAGCGTATCCGCGCCTATTGGCGGGAGGCGGGCATTCAGGACAAGGCCGAATTGAGGCTTGGGGAGGCGTTAGAGATACTGCCGACTTTGCCGCCCGCCTCGTTCGACTTGATTTTTTTAGACGCCGACAAACGGAACTATATACTGTACTACCCCGAGTTGAAGCGTCTGTTGAAGGCGGGCGGCTGGCTTCTGGCCGACAATGTGCTCTGGAGCGGCAAGGTGCTCGACACCCGCTTCCACGACAAGGACACGCAGGCCATGTGCGCGTTCAACGATGAGGTGCACCGCGACCCCGACACGGAAAACATCCTGTTGCCCTTGCGCGACGGAATCAGCTTGGTGAGAAAATTGAGGTAATGGATTTTATAAAATTGTGATATGGTACGGAACGAAAAAGAGGAAATCCCTTCGCTGGAAGGTGTCCTCGATTTTTTGAAAGCCTTGTCGAAGAACAACGACCGGGATTGGTTCAACGCCCATAAAGGCGAGTATCTGCAAGTAAAGGCGCGGGTGGAGGAATTTATGGTATGGATAGTGGCGCACTTGGTCAAGTTTGACAAGGAACTGGCCCTGGTCGACGCACGGAAAGGCATGTACCGCATCTACCGCGATACCCGCTTCTCGTCCGACAAGCGGCCCTATAAAGATTATATCGGTACTTTCCTTTCCAAAGAAGGTCGTCACGGCTTGTGTTCGGGTTACTATATCCATCTTGAACCGGGCAAGTGCATGTTCGGCGCGGGCGTCTACGGCCTTCCGTCCGAAAGGCAGAAGAAAGTGCGCGACGGCATCTACTTTCAGTCCGAAAAGCTTCGGAACATCCTTCAAAAACCGGACGTAAAGAAAGTGTATGGCGGGCAGATGGACGAAAGTATGCGTCTGAAAGTGGCGCCGAGGGGCTACGACAAGGATTTTCCCGATATGGACTTGTTGAAATACCGCCACTATTTCATTTCCCGGAACGTGACCGACAAGGAGGTGAACGCCCCCGGTTTCGCGCAGAAACTGCTCGACGGCCTGGTGACGGCGGTGCCTTTCAACCGCTTTTTGAACGAGGCTTTGGATTTTTAACAAAACTTTAACTTTTATTGGGAAAAATTAAGAAAGGAAAGCCGTAATTTTGTCCCGGATTCGAATCAAAAAAAAGATTGTAGAACATAGAAAAATAAGCTTTATGGCGAAGAAAGAAGAACGGGAGGAGAGCACACCTTCCCGCAATGACGAAAAATTGAAGGCCCTGCAACTTACGTTGGACAAAATCGAGAAATCGTATGGCAGGGGCGCGGTGATGAAATTGGGCGACAATCCCGCTATCGAGAACTTGGAAGTGATTTCCACCGGTTCGATAGGGGTGGACATGGCTTTGGGTGTGGGAGGTTTTCCCAAGGGCCGCATCGTGGAGATTTACGGTCCCGAGTCTTCGGGTAAGACCACGTTGGCCATCCATGCCATCGCCGAATCGCAGAAAAACGGCGGTATCGCGGCCTTTATCGATGCCGAGCACGCTTTCGACCCCGTGTACGCGCAGAAATTGGGCGTCAATACCAACGACCTGCTGGTGTCGCAACCCGACAACGGCGAGCAGGCTTTGGAGATTGCCGACAACCTGATTCGTTCGGGCGCTATCGACATCATTGTCATCGACTCGGTGGCGGCCCTTACGCCCCGTAGCGAAATCGAGGGCGAAATGGGCGATTCCAAAATGGGGTTGCACGCCCGTCTGATGTCGCAGGCGTTGCGTAAACTCACCTCCACGATCAGCAAGACCGGCTGCTGCTGCATCTTCATCAACCAGTTGCGCGAAAAAATCGGTGTGATGTTCGGAAATCCCGAAACGACCACGGGTGGTAACGCCTTGAAATTCTATGCTTCGGTGCGTCTGGATATCCGCCGCATCTCGCAGATTAAAGAGGGCGACAATGCCGTGGGCAACCGCGTGCGCGTCAAGGTGGTCAAGAACAAGGTTTCGCCTCCTTTCCGTCAGGCCGAATTCGACCTGCTCTACGGACAAGGCATCTCGAAAGTGGGCGAGATCATCGACCTGGGTGTCGATCTCAACATCATCAAGAAAAGCGGTTCGTGGTTCAGCTACAACGATACCAAACTGGGACAGGGCCGGGATGCGGTGAAACAGCTTTTGGCCGACAATCCCGAGCTGAGCGACGAATTGGAACAGAAGGTCCGCGAGGCTTTGCTCGCCAAGGAGAACGGGGGCAAAGGCGCTTCGGCCGAAGAATAATCCTGCATGATGCTGCTCATTCTCACCTTGCTTGTCGTGGCATTCTGCCTCGTGGCGTTGAGTGTGCGGGTGCTGTTCAAGAAAAACGGCACGTTCAGTCATCGTTGCGCCGCGCGGGAAACCGGTGCGCCGTGTTGCTCGTCGGGGCGCCACGAAGACTGTCCGAATTTTGAACTGCACCACGGCAACACCGCCACCCGTATGGCCAAGGCGGTGGAAATGGCCGACGAATAGTTTTATAGAGAGAAAGATATGAAAAAAGAGACATCGGCTGCGACAGCCGAGATTTATCTGGTGGACGCGGACGCGCCCGCGGAACTTTTCCCCCTGGCGGGGCAGGGCAGACCCACCCGCGAGGAGATGCTCCACGCGGCCGCCCGTCTTGAAAAAGAAAAACTTTACACGTTTTTCCCCTTGCCCGTGCCGCATTTCATTTGTTTCGCCCCCGACAGTAAGAAACTGAACCCGGCGGAACGTCTCGAAAAGATCCGCGCCACCGCCGCCGATGTGGTGGCGGCCTTGCGCGCCGAGAAGTGTTTCGAGGCGGAGATCATCGACACCACGTGGCAGAACGACGAGGAGGTGCTGGCTTTTATGGAGGGTATCTATCTGGCCGATTATCGCTTCGATGAGTTTAAGAAGAAAAAGGAAAAGGCTTTCCGTTTTTCTTTCCGCTCGTTGGTGGTGAGCGCGGCGCAGGTGGCGCGGGTGGAGGCGCTTTGCGCGGAAGTGAAGCGCGCCCGCAGATTGATAGACCTGCCTTTTTCCTCGCTCAATGCCGCGCGCTTGGCCGCCGCCGCCAAAGAAACCGCTCCGAAATCGGGCATCAAGGTGGAGGTGTGGAGCGAGGCGCGTCTGCGTCAGTCGGGCATGGGCGGCTTGCTCGGCGTCAACCAGGGCAGTATCGACAAGCCCTCTTTCACCGAAATGGAATACAGGCCTGCCAAGGCGGTCAATAAGAAACCGATTGTGCTTGTGGGCAAAGGTATCGTGTTCGATGCCGGCGGCATGAACATCAAGACGGGCAGTTATATGGACGAGATGAAGACCGATATGGCGGGGGCGGCTGTGGTGATGGGCGTGGTGCGTGCGGCGGCGGCCCTCAGACTGCCGGTCTACATCAAGGCCTTGTTGCCCGCCACCGACAACCGTCTCAACGGCAATGCGATGGTGTGCGGCGATATCCTGAACATGTACGACGGCACCACGGTCGAAGTGGTCAATACCGATGCCGAGGGCCGTTTGATTCTGGCCGACGCGGTGGCCTACGGCTGCAAGAATTTCGACCCCGAACTGGTGGTTACGGTGGCCACGCTCACAGGGGCGGCCTCGCGGGCCTTGGGCTCGCAGGGCATCGCGGCCATGCAGGAAAACGCCGACCGGTACGTGGATTCCTTGATGCAGGCCGGGGCGCGGACGCACGAAAGACTGTGCTTCTTCCCCATGTGGAAGGAATACGAAAAAGAACTCAATTCGGATGTCGCCGACCTCAAGAACTGCGGCAACGGTGCGGCGGGCATGATTACCGCGGCCAAATTCATCAAGCATTTTGCGGGCGAATGTCCTTTCGTGCATCTGGACGTGGCGGGCGTGGAATATCTCTCCAAGCGTGACGGATACAGAGGACCCGGCGCCACCGCCTACGGCCTTCGTCTGTTGGTGGATTTCCTGCGGAATTATGCGGAAAACGGCAAGCCGGCAAAGGCACGCTCCTCAAAAAAATAAGACAGCATGGAGAAAGAAATTCACAGCCGTCCCGTAAGACAGGACAAGGAAGAAAGGCTCAAGGTCGGTATCTTTCAGGGGGACGGAAGCGTATTCGAATATGAGGCGATGGCGCGGCTTCTGGCCGATGCGAGCGCTTTTGAGACGGCATTGCCCTTTGTCTATGGTTCGCCCGTCAAATGGGCCACGGCGGCCAAGTCGGTGGGTATGGGCGAGATGAATCCTTTGGTACAGAAACAGGTGCAGGACATAAAAGGCAAGCGGTTGCAGATGATTGCCTACGAGGGGCAGGATGCCGACGATGCCTATTTCCTGCTCGAGAAAGCCGTGTCGGATTTGCGCGACAAACACCTGCGGGCCTTGGTCTCGCTGCCCGTTTCGGAAACCAATCTCCGCAGCCGTCATCCCGAATTCAAGAATACGGCGATGATGGTGGCGCAGGCCGTCCACACCGCCGCGAACGGAAACCCTTTCCGTATGCTGCTTTGCGGGAGCCGCTACCGTCTCAGTTTCCTTACGGCCGCCGACCGTGAGAATGTCGAGGCCTATCTCACGCCCCAACGCGTCGAACAGCGTATCCGCGACTTATATCAGGCGCTCAAATCCGACTTTTCCATCACCACGCCCCGTATCGCGGTTCTGAGCACCAACAAAGACAATGCCTCGGACAAGCTCACCGCCGCCGATACCGAAAAGATAAAACCCGTGTTGGTGTCGTTGTTCGAAAGCGGGATTCCCGTTTTCGGACCCTATGCGGCGGGAACCTTCTTCAATTCGTTGGAGGCGCGGGCTTTCGATGCGGTGCTCTGTATGTACAAGGAGCAGACGAACCTTTGCTTCTCCCTGTACGGCAAATCGGAAGCGTGCTACTACACGGCTTCGTTGCCGGTGGTGCATGTCGAACCCGTCTTCGAAGGGCTCAACGCCGAGGAATCGTTCCGCAGTCTGTTCCGCGCCCTTTGCACGGCCATAGACATAGACGCCTCGCGGATGCTTTATAAGCGTCTCGCCGAGAATCCCTTGCCCTGTACGGGGCCTTCGCGTCGCGACAGTCGCGAGGAAGATTAGTTTTTTTTAGCGCGATAAGGATGAAGATAGAACCGGTCCGTTTGGAACAAGTGGCCGCCCGCACGGGCGCGCAGGTGGTGGGGAAAGGCCTTGATGCGTCTATGCGTATCGAGAGGGTGTTGATAGACAGCCGCAGTTTCTCGCGCGCGGAACATTGTCTGTTTGTGGCTCTGGTGGGCCGCAACAACGACGGGCACCGCTATATCGAACCGCTCTATCGGAAAGGCGTGCGCTGCTTTTTGGTGCGTGAGCTTCCTGCGGCTTGGGAGGAAACGATGCCCCAAGCCGTGTTTCTGGTGGTTCCCGACACCTTGAAAGCCTTGCAGGAATGGGCGAGGGAACACCGTGAGAACTTTACGTTTCCCGTGGTGGGAATCACGGGGAGCAACGGAAAGACATGGATGAAGGAATGGCTTTCCTATCTTCTGCATTTTGATAAAAATCCTGTATCCAGCCCCAAGAGTTTCAATTCGCAGATCGGCGTGCCGCTGTCGGTTCTGCAAATGGGTGATTTTCACGACATCGGTATTTTCGAGGCGGGGATTTCGCAAGGCGGCGAAATGGAAAACCTGCGGAAAATCATACGGCCGACGATAGGTATCTTCACCAATATCGGGGCGGCGCACGATGCGGGTTTTGCAAGCAGGGACGAGAAAATCCGCGAGAAACTCAAATTTTTCCAAGGCACGGCCACGCTGATTTATTGTGCCGATTATGCTGACATAACGCGGGAAATCTCCCGTGCCGGACATCTGCACGGCGTGCGCCTGCTGTCTTTTTCGTGCGCACAGGACACCGAGGCCGATTTGAGGCTCACCGCCCAGGAACGCAACGGGAACGGCACACTTTTGCAGGCCTTGTATCGAGGCGAGGAACTTGCCTTGTGGATTCCTTTCTTCGATAAGGTTTCTATCGAAAACGCGCTTTCCTGCTGGCTTTTCATGCTTTCTTCGGGCTACCCGCAGACCGAGATCGCCCGTCGTTTCCGAGGGCTCCCCGCCGTGGAGATGCGTATGGAGATAAAAGAGGGTGTCTACAACAGTTTTGTGGTGAGCGACGTGTATAATTCCGATTTCAACTCGTTCACCATCGCCCTCGACTTTCTGCGCGGATACGGTCGCGGTCATCACCGGTGTGTGATTTGTTCGGATATTCTGCAATCGGCGCTTTCCGAGAGGGAACTCTACGGTGATGTGGCGGAGGCTCTCTCCGCCCGGGGCATTGAAGAATTTGTCGGGGTGGGGCGGGCGTTAATGCGTCATTCCGCTCTTTTCACCGCCATTCCGAACGCCCGCTTCTATCCGGACACCGCGGCGTTCCTTGCCGACTTCAAGCCTGCGGACTATGCGGGCAAGGCGGTTCTGCTCAAAGGCGCCCGCCCTTTCGCTTTCGAGAAAATCAGCGCGCTTTTGCAAAAGAGGGTGCACGAAACCGTTATGGAAGTCAACCTGACGGCCTTGGTGCACAACCTTAACTTTTTCCGAAGCCTCATCAAGCCCGAGACCAAACTTATGGTGATGGGCAAGGCGTTTTCTTACGGAAGCGGAAGTCACGAAATCGCCGACGTTCTGGAATACAATCATGTGGACTACGTTACGGTGGCCTATCCCGACGAGGCGGTGGCCTTGCGGCGCAACGGAATCCAGCTGCCTATCATGTGCATGAATCCCGAAAGCGGCGGCATGGAAACTCTTTTGCAAGAGAACGTGGAGCCCGTCATCTACGGCTACGGCGTGCTCGACAGTCTGCAAGCCTATCTAGACCATATAGGGGAAACACGTCCCGCCCGCGTCAAGATACACTTGGCTTTCGACACGGGTATGCACCGCCTGGGTTTTGAAGAAGCCGACGTGGAAACCTTGTTGACACGCTTGCGGAACGAGCCCCGTATCAAAGTGGAGTCGGTATTCACCCACCTGGCCACCGCCGATATGCCGGAAATGGAAATGTACACGCGGCGGCAACTGGAATGTTTCGAGAGGGTGAGCGCCCGTATTCTCGCGGCCTTTCCCTATAAGGTGATGCGGCATTGCCTCAATACGGCGGGGATTTTTTACTTTCCCGAATATCAGTACGATATGGTGCGTTTGGGAATCGGCTTATACGGCGTGGGCACCGACAGCGCCATGCAGACGCATCTGGAAAACGTCTCCACGCTCAAAACCTCCGTTTCGCTCGTCCGCCACATCAAGAAAGGCGAGGCGGTAGGCTACGGACGACGTTTCGTGGCCGAGCGCGACACCACGGTGGCCGTTATCGGTATCGGCTATGCGGACGGCCTCAACCGTCGTTTGGGAAACGGTAACGGAAAGGTGTGGATCAACGGCTCCCTTGTGCCTATTATCGGAAGCATCTGTATGGATATGTGTATGATAGATGTCACCGACATCGAGGTTCACGAAAAAGACACCGTCATCATCTTCGGCAAGGAACATCCTGTCTCGCACGCCGCCGAAGCCCTCGGCACCATTCCCTACGAAGTGCTTACCGGCATCTCCCCCCGCGTTCCCCGCGTCTATTTTCAAGAGTAACGCCCCGGCTACATCAACTCGTGCAGGTCGAGGTCCTCGTCCGAAACGGGCTTGTAGTCCTCGCGCGGACTGTCTTCCGATTCGGGCATCGTCTGACCTTTGCAACGCAGGTCGATGTTGAGCCCTTCGGGAGCGGCGAAATCCTCTTGGGGAAAATTCAGTTCGGGATCGGCATAGACATTCTTCATATAGATACCCCATATGGGAAGGGCCGCGTTGGCACCTTGTCCCAGCCGCATACTGTTGAAGTGGATGGAACGCAACTCACCGCCTACCCATACGCCCGTGGTGAGGGTGGGGGTGATGCCCATAAACCAAGCGTCCGAATGGTTCTGTGTGGTGCCGGTCTTGCCTGCGATAGCCTGCGTCAGCCCGTAGCGCCACCGCAAACGTCCCGCACTGCCTTCGTCCACCACGCCCCGCATCAGATCCAACATCAGATAGGCCGTCTTCTCGCTCATGGCCTCCTCGTGCTTAGGCGTGAAATTCTCCAGCACCAGACCGTTCTTGTCCTCGATACGGGTCACGAAAATAGGTTCGATATGGATGCCCTTGTTGGCATAGGTGCTCATGGCGCTCGTCATCTCCTTTACCGAAATGTCCATGGTGCCCAGACAAATGGAGGGCACCGCTTCCATAGGCGCCGTGATGCCCATCTGGCGCACCAAGTTGATGACCGCTTCGGGCGGAAAACGCTTGATGAGGTAGGCCGAGATATAGTTCACCGAATTGGCCAACGCCCAACGCAGACTCACCATTTCTCCCTCGCGCGCGTGTCCCGAGTTGGTGGGGCACCATTCGGTGCCGTCGAAAAGCGGAATGCAGACCGGCACGTTGGGCACCTGCGTACAAGGCAGGAATTCGCCCTCCTGCATGGCCAGCGTATAGACAAAGGGCTTGAAGGTGGAGCCCACCTGCCGCCGCCCCTGCGTCACGTTGTCATACTTGAAATACTTGTAGTCGATGTCGCCCACATAGGCGCGCACGTAACCCGTCTGCGGCTCCACCGACATCATGCCGCAATGCAGAAACCATTTGTGATACCAGAGCGAATCCCACGGACTCATCACGGTATCTATCTCGCCGTGCCACGAAAACACCTTCATCCGCACCTTGGTGTGGAACGCCTCCTCGATTTCCTTGTGCGACGCCCCCGCTTTCTTCATCGCCTTATAGCGGTCGGAATTCTTCATGGCCTGCACCATGAAACGGTTCACCTCGTCCTTCGTCAGATCGGAGGAGAAAGGCGCGTACTTTCCTTTCACATCCTTATAAAAATCGTTCTGCAAGGTGCCCCCGATCCATTCCCGCACCGCGTCCTCGGCATGTTTCTGCAAGCGCGAATTGATAGTGGTATAGATCTTCAAACCGTCTTTATACAGGTTGTAGCGCGAACCGTCGGCCTTGCGGTGGGTGTCGCACCATTCGGTCAGCCATTGACGCAGGTATTCGCGGAAATAGGTTGCCAGACCTTCTTCGTGCGTCTGCCGCGCAAAACGGCTCATATCGATAGGCTTCTGCGAGAGTTCCGCAAACTGTTCCTCGGTAAGATAGCCCGCCTTCATCATCTGCGCGAACACCACGTTGCGCCGCTGAAAGGCCTTTTCGGGACGGCGCACGGGGTTATAGTAGGAAGTGGCCTTGAGCATACCCACCAATACGGCGGCCTCGTCGATATCCAGTTCCGAGGGGTGTTTGCCGTAATAGGTCTGCGAGGCGGTCTTGATGCCATAGGCATTGTTGCCGAAATCCATCGTGTTGAAATACATGGCGATGATTTCGTCCTTGGCGTAGTTGCGTTCCAGTTTGGCGGCAATGACCCATTCCTTGAGCTTGCGGAACGCCAGGCCGATCTTGCCGAGTTCCTTGCGGGGAAAGAGGTTCTTGGCCAACTGTTGCGTAATGGTGCTGCCCCCTCCCGAACTCTTGTCGTGACGCAGGATAGTCTTGAAAAGCACCCGTCCCAATGAGCGCAGATCCACGCCGCTGTGGGTGTAGAAACGGCTGTCTTCGGTGGCAATCAAGGCTTGCACCAGATAGGGGGATAGTTCGCTGAACTCCACATTCGAGCGGTTTTCCACATAATACGAACCCAAGATGATCTGGTCGGAAGAAAGGATTTCGGACGCCAGGTTGCTTTCGGGATTTTCCAGGTCCTCGAAAGACGGCATGAATCCTAAGGCTCCCGAGCCGATAAGCAGGAAAATGACAACGACCAGACCTATCATCGAACCGAAAACGGCCCAAAGGATTCCGCGGTATCTCGAAAAATCGTCGTCTTGGATTTTTTCTTTCATGCGTCCCATATTTTTTAGAGCCTAACGTTCTGTCGGCAAGATTTTCAATCCCACCGCCGTGATGTTTTCCAATGCGTCCTCCCGCATGGCGTGTTGTATCATAAAGCGATATTCGCCCGGCATGGGGAAGCGGATGCCCTGTTTGTAGAGCACGCTCATCGAATAGTATTTTCCCAGGCGGTCGCCGTACCAACGCCCCGAAGGCTCCGCAAGAAGACACTCCAACGTATCGACGGAGGTGTTCATGTCGGGAAAGACCGTCGTGATGAGGAAAAAGGCATTCGACCAGGCGAAGTCGCCGGTATGCTTGAGGCTGAATATCAAATCACAGGGCAGGGCGGTGTCGGGCGCGTCCAGAAAGAAACCGAAGCATACGGGTTCATCGTAATCCCACGCGGGGAGCGGGGTCTCGCCGGTTTCGTCCAACAGGCTCCTCGAACTGCACGAAGCCGCCGCGAAACAAACAAGAAGAACCCCGGCCAGGGTTCTGCAAGCCCGAATCCATTTATTTTTCAGCAGTGTCATGCGGAGCGTTGTTTGAGGCGTTTTTCAAAACAGGTTTCTGCAAGGTGCGGACCGGCCTGCCCACAGGCTTGCCCACGGTTCTCGTCTCGGCGGACGGTTTCCCCTCCGAAGCGGCTTTGTTGGCCGGCACAGGTTTCGACAGCGTGCGTTTCTCACGACCCCGGTTGCGGTCCTCGCGCCGACCGTGTTCGCGCCCGTTCCCCTTGTCCTTGGGCTTGTCGAAGCGGGTCAGATCATCCTGTCCCACCACATTCTGGAAGTTGATTTTCGGCTCGGCCTTTTCCGTGTCGGGCTTGACGAAATCAATCAGACTGCCCACCGTCACACCCTCTTTGTTTTTCGCGATGATGTCGAACACACGGTCGGCGGAAAGCTCGATGTTGCTGTGCGATTCCTCGTAGACGTAGGTGAGCGTGCGTTTGAGCGGGTCGACTTTGATGCAGCGCGCGTCGCCGCTTTCGGTATGCAGCGACACCGAAGCGTCGGGCATGGCTTTCATCGCATCGCGGTACACATCGTATTCGTAGTTGAGGCAGCATTTGAGCTTGCTGCACTGTCCGGCCAGTTTCTGCGGGTTGAGCGACACCTGTTGAAGCCTTGCCGCATGGGTGCTCACCGACGAGAAATTATTGAGGAACGTCACGCAGCATAGCTCGCGTCCGCAGGAGCCTATGCCCCCGAGCGTGCCCGATTCCTGCCGCGCCCCGATCTGGCGCATCTCCACCCGGACCTTGAATTCCTCGGCATAGAGCTTGATGAGCTGGCGGAAATCCACACGGTCTTCGGCGGTATAGTAGAAGATAGCTTTGGTGAAGTCGCCTTGAATCTCCACATTGTTGATTTTCATGCTCAACCCCAATTGGGCGGCAATCACCCGCGCCCGGCGCTGCATCTCCTTTTCGGCCTGTATGGTCTCCACCCACTTGTCGAGGTCGTTGGGACGCGCCTTGCGCACGATTTTTTTCAGCGACGAAATATCTGTGATCCCTTTCTTTTTGAGTTGCAGGCGCACCAATTCGCCGCGCAGCGAAATTACACCTGTATCGTGTCCGTTGGCCGCTTCCACCACCACTACATCGCCCGTGACGAACGACTTGCCGTCTTCATTCTCGGGAAGACGGAAGAAGTCTTTATGCGTATTCTTGAATCGGACCTGCACCACAGGAAAGTCGCTTTCCGCACTCAAACAGGGAAAGAGATTCGTCCATTCGTAACTGTGCATCTGCGCGCAACGGCACATCTGCACATAGCGGTCGCGTCCCGATTCCTCCTCGCGGGGCGCCTTGGCCAGCCCGCGGCTGTTGTAGATGTTCTCGCATGTATTCATGCGTCCGAAAATCTCGTCTTGATTAAAGTCGTTCAAGTCGGGGATTTCCGCACGGGGCGCCTCCAGCTCTTCGCTCAAATCCTTGTAGGGTTTCTTCTTGGGCGTGGAAACCTCTGTCGCAGGCTTCATGGCTTCACCCTCTTCGTTCTTCATCGTATCCGTGTTTTCTTCCATAGCTTCCTATGCTTTCGCGCCATTTTCCGCTTTTCTCTTCAAGGCCTGTTGCGCCGCGGCAAGTATCCGGCAGAGTTCCATGCTCATGTCGGTCATCAGCGTCGGCACATGGGCATTGCGTCCTACGGCAAAAATGGCATCGTCAAAAATTTTATAATAATGATTGATATTCTCTCCGGTCACGAATTTTGAGAAATTCGTCCAGAATTTCTTTTCTTCCGCATCGGCAAACACCCTGTCGGCACAGCCGTTTCCGATAAGGAGACAGGCATGGATTTCGTCCATGCAGTGTTCGAAAAAGAATTTGAGGTTCTCTCTCCCCAAAGCGCTCTGCCTCTCCGAAAACGCCACCAAGGCAGGCATGTCCACCCGAAAGCACAGCCTCATCCAATCGGCGAAACTCGTGTGGAAATTCTCGCGGATTTCGTTGTGCGAACAACGCAGACGGGCGGTGATGAGGTTGCCCGCACTCTCTTCGGCGGCGCGGTGGGCCGTCGAAGCCTCCACGCCCCGCGCCGACAGATGCCGTTCGATATCGGCGTTCTCGATACGCGGCACCTTCACCATTTGGGTACGGCTCAGAATCGTAGGCAATATCTGGTCGGTGTTCTCCGACACCAGAAGAAAGACCGTCTGCGGTTCGGGCTCTTCCAACGTCTTCAACAGGGTAGACGCAATGGTAGGACTGAGTTTCTCGATCATCCATATCACGATGACCCGGAATTTCGCCTCCGACGATTTCAGGCTCAAGGTCTGCAGAATCTGGTTGCAGTCGCGGATGTTGATGATAGCCTGACGGTTGCCGATATCCATCCTCTCAATCCATTCGTTATAACTGAATTCCGCATCGTTTTTCAGCACCGTCTCGCGCCACAGGTCAATGTAGTCCAAGCTTTGCGAATCTTTCTTTACCGCTCCTCCGTTGATATTGTTGGGGTAGACGAAGTGAAGGTCGGGATGAACCAGTTTCTCGAACTTGCGGCACGAAGGGCACTGCCCGCACGAATCCGACGAAAGCCCGCCCAAGTCCGCCCCCTGCGAGGCATAGAGCCTGTTGGCGCAGTTGATATATTGCGCGTAGGCCAAGGCCAAGGCGAGTTTCTCGTTGCCCTCGGGGCCCCAAAACAACTGGGCATGAGGCACCCTGCCCAAAGAAACGGCCTTTATCAAACTCTCTATGAGTTCCTTTTGTCCAACTATCTGGCGAAACAACATAAGCGGATACTGAAATCCTACAAAGTTAACTTAAAACCCGCTTTATTGCAAGAGGCTTAGAACCAATATCCGATATTTAAGAAAACGTTGAAACTATGCACGTTCGACGTTTGGAAACTCAAACCCACGGGTCCGACGGGCGTGTTGTACGAAATGCCGATGTTGCCGCCGTACAGCAGACGGTCCCAGCGGCGCACCATATCCCACAATTCGTATTCGGCCTTGCCGATGCCTCCCCGCAGGCTCAGATACAGATTCTTGATGAGCATGATCTGTGCGGTGAGGCGCACGTTAACCAGTTCGTAACCGCTCGACTGCCCCAACTGCACGCCCGGCAGTACCGATTGATACCACCCGGAAATATCGGCGCAACTGCCCTGAAAGAACTGTTGCTGAATGGGAATGTTCTTTCCGTTGTGGAAGAGGATGGCACCGAGGGTAAACCCGGGATAGAGGGCGAAATGCTTGCCGATGCCGATAGCGAAATCCGACGTCCAATAGGCGCTCAGGAACAACGGCGCGGCGTCCTGACGGTTGCCGTCCCGACCCACCTTTACAGGCAGGTTCACTTCCAGATTCATCTTCGACCCCTTGGTAGGGTAGAATTTGGCATTGTAACTGTTATGCTTGAAGTAGAGATACGGGAATATATACGAGTTGTTGAACACATCGTTCCGCAGGGGCGAATCCGACGAGAACTCTTTGTTGAAAGCGTATTCGTAACCGATACCCCCGCCCAACACATTGAGTTTCCAGTTGGATTGTCCGTAGAGGCGCACCTTGTAGCGGTTGGAGCGTACTTCCGACGTCTGGACGCGGAAATCGTCGGGATCGCGGTAGAGATAACTGCTCACCCGATAGAATTCAAAGCTGACGTTGGCGCTCGGCATCCAGATCGAATAGCCCCTTTTGTGACGTCTCCAGTTGGGGCGCACCGAATAATCGATACGGGCGGCCACCATTCTCGACAGCTCCACATCGACGGTCAGAGCCGAGTTCTTGAAGCCGAGATTGCGGAATTTCACCCCGGCCAGAAGCGCGGCGGAGCGGTCGTTGTCGTAGCGCACACCCACCTTGAACGAATTGACGGGCGATTCCTCCAACCGCACCACCAATATCGTGCCGTCCCGGCGGTCGGGGTCTTGCCGGAACTCATACGTCACCGAACTGAACACGTTGGTGCCGTACACACGGTTGATACCCTCGGTGATGTCGTCCAATTTGTTCCACTTGTCCACCTCCACCTGCAAAAACTGGTGAATGAACGTCTCGTTGTATTTCTTCAGCCCCTCGTAGCGTATATCGGTCACAAAAACCTGCACGGGAGGCAGGTAGGGGCGTTTCTCTTTCTCCGGTTCCGGCGCGCAGCCCTTGAGCCTTTCGGCCACCTCCTTCAACTGGGCGTAGATTTCGGGACTCCGTGCCGCCTGTTCGCCCCGCAGCAGAAGCGAGTCGGTCTGTCCGAAACTGGTGGTGTTGAAGCCCTTCATATTGGGACGGATCAGCACGTCGCACAGTTTGCGGTTGTTGAGCACGCGGGTCTTGGCCCCCATAAAGACCACTTCTTCCAACACCCCGAGAAAACTGGTGGCACGTTCGGCACCCGCATACGAAAAACCCACATCCACCCCGATGACGATATCGGCGCCTCTCTCGCGCATGATATCCACGGGAAAGTTGTTGAGCACCCCGCCGTCCACCAGAATCATGGTATCCAGCTTGACAGGCGCGAACACCCCCGGCACGGCCATGCTCGCCCGCATCGACAGGGCCAGGTTGCCGCTGTCCATGTAGACGGGCTGCCCGTTCACGATATTGGCGCCCACACAGAAGAAAGGTATGTTGAAATCCTTGAAATTCTTGTAGCGGTAGGATTGCGAGGTGAGGGTATAGAAGAGATTGTTGATGTGCTGCCCGCGCAGGAAACCGATAGGCACAATCGACTTCTCGCTCTTGAAGTCGAAAGGCAGGCTCAGCATATAGTTTTTTTTGTCTTCGTAGAAGACATCCGTCCATTCGGGCTGGTCGTTGAGCAACAGCCTCCAGTCGGCCGCCGTGAAAATGGAGTCGAGCTGATGCGCCGAATAGCCGTAGGCATACAGACCGCCCACGATAGAGCCCATGCTCGTGCCCCCTACAAAATCAATCGGAATGCCTAACTCCTCGATGACTTTCAACGCCCCCACGTGCGCGATACCCTTGGCGCCGCCCCCGCTCAGGACCAAGCCCACCCGCGGGCGGACACCCTTGTTGCCGAGATTACCGTCGCGAATGGACGTATCCGTTTGAAAAACGGAAAAAAAAACGCCTTCTTCGGGCTGGGATTGCGCCCGAAGGCTTGTGCCCCCCAGCCAAACGCCGAGAAAGACAAGCAAGAGGAGTGATATTTTCTGTATACGCGACACGAAGCGCAAATATAGAAAAAGCGGCGGAAAAAATCCGCCGCTTTCCCGTTCTCGGAAAACAGTCGCTTACTTCTTCAAGAATTTGAAATCCTTGCCGAGATAGTAGGCCATATCGCCCAATTCCTCCTCGATACGCATCAACTGGTTGTATTTGGCGATACGTTCGCTGCGGCAGGCCGAACCGGTCTTGATAAGACCCGTGTTCAAGGCCACCGCCAGGTCGGCGATCGTGGTGTCTTCGGTTTCGCCCGAACGGTGGCTCATCACCGCCGTATACGAATTGCGGTAGGCCATGTTCACGGCGTTGATAGTTTCGGTCAGCGAACCGATTTGGTTCACCTTCACCAAAATGGAGTTGGCCACCTGCTTCTCGATACCCATTTTCAGACGGGCGCTGTTGGTAACGAACAAGTCGTCGCCCACCAGCTGGCACTTGCCCCCGATACGGTCGGTCAAGGCTTTCCAACCCTCCCAATCGTCTTCGGCCATACCGTCCTCGATAGAGATGATAGGATAGCGCTTGGTCCAGTCGGCCCAGAAGTCGGCCATTTGCGCGGAGGTAAGCTTATCACCCGAAGATTTGTGCAGGTGGTATACTTTCTCGTCGGTAAGATAGAATTCGCTCGAAGCGGGGTCGAGGGCGATGAAGATGTCCTCGCCCGGCTTGTAGCCGGCCTGTTCGATAGCTTGCAGAATCACTTCCAGCGCCTCTTCGTTCGATTTGAGGTTGGGAGCGAAACCGCCTTCGTCGCCCACACCGGTCGAAAGGCCTTTTTTCTTGAGCACATTCTTCAAGGCGTGGAAAGTCTCGGCGCCCCAGCGCAGAGCCTCGCTGAACGAAGGAGCCCCTACGGGCATAATCATGAATTCCTGAAAATCGACGTTGCTGTCGGCGTGCGAACCTCCGTTAAGGATGTTCATCATGGGGATGGGGAGCGTGTTGGCGTTCACCCCGCCCACATAGCGGTACAGTTCCTGGTTGCACTCCTGGGCGGCGGCTTTGGCGCAGGCCAGCGAGACACCCAGAATGGCGTTCGCCCCCAGCTTACCCTTGTTGGGCGTGCCGTCCAAGGCAATCATCCTGGCATCGATAGCGTTCTGTTCTTCCACCATCATGCCTTGCAATTCTTTGCTGATAACGTCGTTAACGTTTTTTACGGCTTTCAGGACACTCTTTCCTCCAAAAGATTTCTTGTCCCCGTCTCGCAATTCCACCGCTTCGTGAACACCCGTGGAGGCACCCGACGGAACAGCGGCGCGGCCGAGAAAGCCGGCGGCGGTAAGAACATCAACTTCTACGGTAGGATTTCCTCTGGAATCCAGGATCTGACGTGCATGAATGCTTGCAATCTGACTCATCTTTTTAAATAATTGTAGGTTTTAAGGGACGCGAAGGTACAAA
>CAZEOJ010000005.1:0-31619 GCA_964513825.1 uncultured Bacteroidaceae bacterium | reverse complement strand
GCCCCTTGCCTTGGGTCCCGCCTGACGCCATACTTTCAGTGTGAAGTTCATATCTTGCTGTTTATTATTTACTATTTAATCAAACTGTTTACCAATAGCACCATACTACACGCAGGTGGTCAAACTTTTTTAGGGTATAGGGTATAGAGTATAGGGTATATGTGACGTGCTTACCTTATACCTTCTACCTTATACCTTATAATTCCTCGTAGCCACCTTGATATTTTCGTAGACAAGCGGTTCCACGTGTCTTTCGGGCTCGGCCTCCTCGCCCTTGTATTCCCATACAGCCACGTGCATGAACTTCTCGTCGTCGCGCTTGGCCTCGCCCTCTTCGGTCTGATGTTCCTCGCGGAAATGGCCGCCGCACGATTCCTCACGCAGCAAGGCGTCGCGCGCCATCAGCTCGCCCATTTCGAGGAAATCGGCCAGACGGAGCGCCTTTTCGAGTTCGGCGTTCATGTTGTCGGCCTGCCCCACCACTTTGAGGTCGCGCCAAAATTCGGCACGCAGTTCGCGTATCTGCTTGACGGCCTGTTCCAAACCGGCCTTGGTGCGGCCCATGCCCACGCACTCCCACATGATGTGTCCGAGACGTTTGTGGAAAGCGTCGGGAGAGGTGCGGCCCTTTATGCTGAGCAATTGATTGATGCGTTTCTTTACATCGTCCTCCGCTTGATCGAACTCCGGACCGTCGGTAGGCACGGGGCCTTCGGAAATGCGCGAGGAGAGCGCGTTCTGCAAGGTGTAGGGAATCACGAAATAACCGTCGGAAAGACCCTGCATCAAGGCCGAGGCTCCGAGGCGGTTGGCGCCGTGGTCGGAGAAGTTGGCCTCGCCGAGCGCGAACAGGCCGGGAACGGTGGTCTGCAGTTCGTAGTCCACCCACAGCCCGCCCATCGTGTAGTGCACGGCGGGATAGATCATCATCGGGGTCGTGTAGGGGTCTTTGTCGGTAATCTTCTGATACATCTGGAAAAGATTGCCGTAACGTTCCTCAATCTTGGCTTTGCCGAGGCGTTCTATCGCGCTCTTGAAGTCGAGGAAAACGGCCAAGCCGGTCTCGTTGACACCGAAGCCTGCGTCGCAGCGTTCCTTGGCGGCGCGGGAGGCCACGTCGCGGGGCACGAGGTTGCCGAAAGCGGGATAGCGGCGTTCGAGATAGTAGTCGCGGCGGTCTTCGGGCAAATCCTCGGGCTTGAGTTCGCCTTTGCGGATTTTCTCCACATCGGCCTTGTCCTTGGGCACCCAGATGCGTCCGTCGTTGCGGAGGCTTTCGCTCATGAGCGTAAGTTTGCTCTGATAGTCGCCGTGAACGGGGATGCAGGTGGGGTGAATCTGCGTGAAGCAGGGATTGGCGAAGCAGGCGCCTTTCTTATAGGCTTTCCAGGCGGCGCTGCCGTTGCTGTTCATCGCGTTGGTACTCAGGAAGTAGACGTTACCGTAGCCGCCGGTGCAGAGCAGCACGGCGTGGGCCGAATAGCGTTCGATATTGCCGTTGACGAGGTTGCGGCAGATGATGCCGCGGGCCTTGCCGTCCTTGAGCACGAGTTCCATCATCTCGCGGCGGGCGTAGAGTTTGACGCTGCCTTTGGCGATTTCGTGGCTGAGGGCGCTGTAGGCTCCCAGCAGAAGCTGCTGGCCGGTCTGTCCTTTGGCGTAGAAGGTGCGCGATACCTGGGCGCCGCCGAAAGAGCGGTTGTCGAGGTAGCCGGCATAGTCACGGGCGAAGGGCACGCCTTGGGCCACGCATTGGTCGATGATGTTGTTGCTCACTTCGGCCAGGCGGTACACGTTGGCTTCGCGGGCGCGGTAGTCGCCTCCCTTGATGGTGTCGTAGAAGAGGCGGTAGATGCTGTCGCCGTCGTTCTGATAGTTCTTGGCGGCGTTGATGCCTCCTTGCGCGGCGATGGAGTGGGCGCGGCGGGGGCTGTCGGAGATGCAGAATATCTTGACGTTGAAGCCCATAGCGCCCAGCGAGGCGGCGGCGGATGCGCCGGCCAGTCCGGTGCCGACCACAATCACGTCCAACTTGCGTTTGTTGGCGGGGTTCACCAAGTGTTGTTCGGCTTTATATTTGGTCCACTTCTCGGCCAACGGCCCGGCAGGGATTTTCGGATCTAAGTTTATCATTACCTTATTATTTATTGTTTACTAAAAAAGGACAGCCATGCCTATCGCGGTGGCGTAGAACATCAGGACGATGAGGATGGCATAGAGGAGGCCGATGACATGGATAATCTTGTCGGCTTTCTCTCCGTTGAGGCCGAGGGTGTGCAGGGCCGAGGGGAAGGCGTGGGTGAGGTGGATGCCGAGGCCGAGTATCAACACCAAATAGAGCGTCAGGTAGACGGGGTTGTTGAACAGGCCTTGGGCGATGGTATAGAAGTCGGGTTCGCCGTCGGGCAGCAGGGCGCCTTGCACCCAGCCGAGCTTGACGAAATAGAAGTTCATGAGGTGGATGACAAGGAAGATGGCCACGAGGATGCCGGTATAGATCATGAAGCGCGATCCGGGGGCGGTCTTTGCCTTGCCATAGACTTTATAGCCTACGGGGCGTGCCATCCAGTTCTGTATCTGCAGGATAACGGCGAGGATGATATGGATGAACACGGCGGCGAAAAGCACCACTTCAAACACTTTCACGATATAGTTCGTGCCCATGAAGTGGGCGGCGGCGCGGAACCATTCGCCTCCGTCGTCGCGGAGCATACAGAGGTTGATGCCGGCGTGCACCAGGAGGAATACCATCAGGAATCCGCCTACAATCGCCAGGGTGATTTTCTTCGTCACCGAAGCACATTTCAAAAAACCTTTCATACCTACCTATTTATTTACTAATTACTATTTACTAGTTACTATTTATTATTTACTGTCCCACCGCGCGGGGGGCGTTTTGGCCAAAACGGCGCGTGCTCGTTCTTTGCTACCCTGCCCTACGCGCGGGGGCTGCGTGGGAGCTCGTTTTTTGCTCCACGCTTGTCGCTCCGCGACGTGCGCAATGTCGCAAAAACACGACTCCCCGACCGCCCCCTTTGCCCGCCCACTTCGCAAGGCCAAACGTGTCGTTTGAAAGTGCCTTAAAGTCTGCCCGCGCTATTTTGCCGTTGGAGCGGACGCGCCGCAGAGCACGCACCTTTTTGTGCCGGAGGCGCGGACGAAACAACGAGCAAAACCGCGGGATGCCACGCACTTTGCAGCACGGAAAACGACCGTTTGGCCGCCCCACAAGGGACAACCGGCCTTCTACCGTACAACAAACTTGCACGTGGCCATACGGCCGTCGGGGGTGGTGAGGGTGCAAAGATACAGCCCGGAGGGCAAATCGCCAACCCCGTAGCTATGCGTCTGCAACTGAGCGTCCACCCGCAGGTGAGGATCCAAAACCGCCACCACGCCACCCGCAGCGTTCACCAACCGCAACACACCCGATACCTCCCCCACTTCCGACTGCAAACCCACCAGCAACTCTCCCCCCCGGGCGCGGACGACCTGCATACGGAGGAACGGCGCACGGACACCCGCGCCCCCCTCCTCGTTCGATACATCCGACAGCGACACCTTCACCTCATCGATAAGCGGCAGACCATTCTGCGCCGAGATGCACAACGAAAGCACACACTCCTCGCTCACCCCCGACACATCCAAACGCGCCCTGCCCCCGGCATCGGCCATCGCAAACGCCACATTCCTACCCCTACGCGAAAGCGCCACCCGCGCATACGGCCACGTCGTCACCACAAAAGACGCCGTACCCGGCTTGAAACCCTTGTCATAAATCGCCGTAATAGGCGCAGGACGATGATTGTAAGGTATATACGAAGGATCGCCGAACACATGGTAAATCTGCCAATAATAAGCCTTCATCGTGTCTTCGGTCGGAGAACCCTCCACCGCCATATTGCCCGTCTGCATAATCTCGGCCACACTCAAAGCCCACTTGTCATAAGGCTCGCCATGCGTGTGGAAAAACGCATCGTTGGCACCGAAACCCGTATTCTCGTAGGTATAGGTATACACCTCGCCCAAGTTCAAGTTTTCGGTATAGCCGACAGCCCAATACACATCCTCGTCGAAATAACTGCTGTTGCTGGCCCCGATATAGGCCACCGCCCCCGCGTCCTTCTTGCGCAGAAGCGACTCGCCGAAACAGCTCGGCTTGGTCATCTTGCCCGTCAGACAACAATTTCCCACCAAGAAAGGATACTTGTCCTTGTTGGTGAATTGGGCCACATTGCTGTTGGTTACCGTAGGATTCTCCCAACGGTCCCAATCACCGTGCGCGGTATAGATGCCCACCGACACCCCCGCGTTGATGTCGGCGATGATGTTTCTGGACGCGGAAGCCGAATTGGGATAAGGATACATCGCGCAGTGCCGCGAGGCGCTGTCCTTGAAATAAAGACTGTGCAGATAGTTGATGGTGGGATTGAGGTAGGCGGTGCTGTAGCCCTGGTTGTCGACACCCGCAATCAGGAAACTGCTGTCGAGGAAAGCGGTCTTCTCGTAGGGGATGTTCTCCATATACATCAACTTGTCTATCTGCGGCATAAGCTCCTCCACATTGCTGGCCGACATACGCCCGTAGAGCACATCGGGCAGACGGTCGCCCGTATATTCGCACAGATAGAGGTCGGAAACATGCTTGTCGCCATAGTAAGGGTCGCTGTAGGTGTTGCCGTTGGGAACCTGCGCCACATCGCCCACCAGAAGCACGTAGGTAGGCGCGGGTTCTTCCGGCGTGGCCTCGTCGTAGAGTTTCTTGAGATAGGCGCGGATGCTCGTCCTGGTCTTGCCCACTTCCACCTCATCGGTATAGGCCACCTTGACACGGAAACCCAGAAGCGTTTTCCACGCCACGAACTTCTGCAACGAATCGTAGAACATAGGATCGGAAACAATCACATACACAGGCGCCTGCGTATATACAGCCGATTTAGTACGCGGCAGCTGCGCCCGCAGGGAATACAGCAAGCCGCTCTCCACGCCCCGATAGGCCACCGAAGCATATCTTTCCTTGAACTGACGCGTGGCGGCCCAGTCGGCCCCCTTGAAATCGATATGAAAGTCGATGCGCGTGTAGACGGTGAGCGTATGGGCGGCAGGGTCGTAGGCCACGGGCGAGATGCGCACCGAAGCCAGACGCAGGTTGTGCAGCGTGCCCGCCTCGACGAGCGAGACCGGACTTTCGGCCGCACGGTACGACGCATAGGCCGCCGTATCGAACACAAACGCACGCTTGGCCGCCGGATTCTTGGAACGCGGCCCCTGCGCGGGCAAAACAAAATGCGGGAAACCCTCGGCCGCCAAATCGACCGTATAGCTCTCCACACGGTCGACAACGATTTCGGGACGGGCCCCCTGCGGCACCTCCACCATCTCCACCTTGCAAGGCAGCGACGGCAGCCCCATCGAAGCACTCTGTCCGAAGCCCTCCACCGACACCGTGGTGAACACAAGCCCGTCCACCTCCACGCGCCCCAAGACAGGCGCGCCGGCGAGCGTCTGCAGACGCAACGAAGAAGCCGAAGCCTCCACCACCTGCGTCTGGGCAGATAGCAAAGTCGGCGCGAAAAACAGCGCCGACACAAGAGAAACCAAAACACGTTTGTTCATGGTGTTTTATATTTTAGAACCTATACCCCAATCCGATACTGAACAGATTGTTGTAGGAATAGTTGACATTGGCCTCCATCTGCAAGAGAAGCGTAAAGTTGGCCACATCGAGCGTAAGCTGCGGAATGAACGCGCAACGGGTACGGTAGGCCAGCGAACAACCCACGGACATCGTAGGGTCGAACACATAGCGGTAGCCCACCCGCACCGAGAACGTGGAACCATTGTGGTTACCCGAAAGCTTGTCGCTCTGATAGTTGTAGTAGACCCCCGCCACAAGCTGCGAACCCTTGCCCGATTCCAGTTCGGTCTGATAGCCCGACAGGGCGACGACCGTCTGCGCGTAGAGCGAGTAACGCATGGGAATGCGGAACGTCTCGTTTTCGAGCGCCCCCGTCTTGGGACGGAACAAGTGGAAAGCCGCGAAACCCGCCTCCACCCGCGCACGCTGGTCAAAACGCCCCATGTAGCTCACCCCCACATGCCCGTCGAAAAGGTTGCGCGGGTCGGGCAGTTCGTCCACCGGGATAAGAGAAAGGTTGATGCCGTGCGTATAGCTCGGATCATACATATCCCCCACCAGAATGTTGCCGGACTGATAGCCGTAGTTGCGGTAGCCCGCCTGGAGACCGAAGCTGAGACGATGCACCGGCGTTCCCTGCTCGTCCTGTATGATGGTCCAGTGATAGGCATAGTTGAGCATGATATAGAAGTCGCGCAAGGCCTGCTTGTTGAGCGTGTTGGAGTAGACATACACCCCCAGGGCCATCCGCTCGCGCGAGAAACGGCACTGATAGTTGGCCGACAATATACGCAGGCAATTGTTCGTGAAGGCCCCCTTGAGCTGGTTCTTGTAGTTGAGCCCCACACTGTGGTGGATGTTCTTGTATTTGCCCGCCTCCTCGTCGAAGAAAGGCGCGTAGGCCTCGCCATCCAAGCCGCAGAGAGCGGGATTGATCATCATGTTGAAATCGAAACCGGGATTGAGCGGAGCATCGATCTGCGCCCATGCCACGCTGGCGGACTCCATGAGTCCCAACCAGGCAAGTATATATGCGATTTTCTTGAATGTCATGTCTTTTTCTCTACAAAATCACCTGTACCCAACTTTGTTTATGGAGGATATGTTCCGCACCCTGTTCGTCCACCAACGTCACCGTGACCTTGTAGGAATAGGTACCCTCCGGAACCACTTTGCCGTCAGAGCCTGTGGCGTTCCAAACGGTATTTTCGGCATCGCCCTCGCCCTCGTAGAGCTTCTCGCTCCGCTCGTTGAACACCTGCAGATGCACTTTCTTGATATTCAAACCATATACCCGCAGATAGGTGTTTTCTTTCTTGTGCGAATAAGGAATGACGGTGTTGGGGATATATACCTCCAGCTCGCCCATCTTCACCACCACGGGAGTATCGGCCACATTGACACGCACCAGAACCGAATCCTCGGCATAGCACTCAAAGGTTTCCGTGCCATACTGTTCGGCGACCACGTAATAGCGTTGCGTCTGTTCGGGATAGACGGCGAATGCGGCGCCCTCGCCCATCGCGTCTCTCGTGCTGTCCAACCAATAGTAGGCCATCTTGTAATTCTCGTCGGGAGACGTAGCCAGAGCGGTCAGCACCACTTCGGCATCTTTGTCCACCAAGGTATCGCGCGGCGAAACCCGCACAAACACAGGTTTTTCGATGCGGTGTACCAGGATGCTGTTGGAGGTACGGTAGCGGACAGTGTCGCGGTCCTGCGTAAGCGGGTCGACCGCGATACCCTGCACAAACACCGTGTCGGCACGGTCAAAGCCCGTATAGGCCGGCGCACGGTACAGCTGCCACGGCCCGCGGGCTATCTCCAGGCCGTTTTCAAACCACACCAACGTATCATAGCCCGCAACGGACGACAAGGTATAGAGTACGGAATCTTCTCCGCAGAGCCACGAAGCCGAGGAAGAAAGCACGAGCGAAGGCAGTGTGGGCAGGGGATAGACCTCGCCGCCCGGGGTGTTCATTTTCACCTTCACCTCCGCCTCGGCAAAACACTTGTCCATCACCTCCAGCACCGCCGGCTGATAGGCCCGCGCCGTGTAGACGGCCGCGGACGAAACCGTGAAACGATAGGTGTCGGCACGGCTCACCTCCCTGTCCTCGCCCTCTATCCAGAGGAAAGAAGCGGGGTCGCCGTCGGTCACGGTGGCCTCCACACGCAGTTCGAGCGCGGAATCCTGCATCACCGTGGTATCGGAGGAGATAAAGGTGATGACCGGTTTCTCCACACGGCGCGTCACCACACTCTCGCTCCACGTAGAAGCGAAATCGGCGCAGACGTTGGCCGCGCGCGACCCGTACACCTGCACGGTGTCGGCATCGCCCGCAGGGCCGCTGTATCTCGGAACACGGGTCAAGGACGTCACGTCGCGCGCGACCTCCTCCCCGTTCACATACCAGATGATGGTATCGCAATTACGTTTCTGCAACGTATAGACCACCTCGGTCTCGCCGCAGACGGCCTCAGCCGAAGCCGAAAGCGCAAGCGAAGGCTGTCCCGACACACCGCCCGAAAGCATCTCCACATAGACCGTGTCGAAAAGGCGGCACGAAGGCAAATCGTTGCGGTAGGCCTCGAACACCACCTGCGTGCTGCGGTCCACACGGTAGGCCCGCTCCAAGTTCGCATCACCGCCCCACATCGGAGCCAGCACCGAATGCCAGGCAAAGCCGCAACCCGGCTGCTGGGCGTATTTCATCACCAAAGCATTGGACGCACACACCGCCGTATCGCCCGACACAGGCGAAATCCTGTCGATGCACGGAAGAGCCAAGGCACGGAACACCACCGTGTCGGAATACGACAAGGCCGTGTTGCACTCCACCTTGAGCGTGGCCGTGGCATAGGCCATCCAGCCATCCTGCACGTTTATCGGGAGCCGGATGGTGTCGAAGCCCTTGACCGAAGCCTGCAACACACCCGAAGCATCACACACATAATAGTTTATCTCGGAGAACGTATGCGAAAGATCCTTGTTGTTCTCGGGCATGTAGGCATGCAGGCAAGCCTGCACCTGCTTGCCGCAGAACACACTGTCATGCGAGGCAAGCTTGAAAGGCACGGAGAACTCCACACCCTCCTGCGTAAGATATACCCGCAGCGAATCCATCCAAGGACAATGCATACCGTCCACCGCACTGGCCTTGTAGACGGTCTCCTCGGTAGGTTTGCCCGTGGCCGTCCAGCCCTTGGGCGTGCCGTCCAGGGCCTCCGCCGGCGTCCACACCAATTCCTGCGTCGGGATATGGCCGTAAAGCTCCTCCGGATCCTCGAAATAGGCCCGCAAATCCACCTCGCCGCCCGGACAAACCACCTGGTCGTCGCTCTCCAACTGCAACGTGCCGTTGGGCTCCAGACGCCACATCTCGTATTTGGGACTGTAGTGCGTGTAGCGGCCGTCGGCGCTCACGGTATCGGTGCTGTACATCACATACACCTCGTCCATTTCGGTCAACACCATGTCGCAATACGTACCGTCGTCAAGAATGATATACGATACCGAACTCTGTTCGGGCAGACGCGGATTGGGACGGAGAGAACCCACAGGCCCCGCCGCATACGGCTTGCCGTTGAGATAATACATCACCCACGATTCGGCCCCCGGGTTCTGCGGAGAAACCCGCACCCGCACCTTATCGCCCGCAGACACATCAAAAAGCGTATCCTTGATGGTACCCGTGGTACCCGACACACCGGCAATCTTTACATAATCATCACTCTGCGAACACATACCAAAGATAGGCTGCCCGTCGCCTCCATTGTCCAGAATCTCCACCACATCCAGGTTCACCTCGGTCGAAACGGCCACGGGAACCTCCACATAGCCCGTATCGGCGGGGCACACCTGCCGGAGACCCTGTGCGATGACACGGTAGCGGGGCATATAGTCGGGCACCGTCATCGTCATCGAGTCGGTGTGGTATTTCGGGTCTATGATGCCGTGCATGGCGTCAGGCACCGCCGTCCACGCACCGTTGCGTTCCTGTTTCTCCCAACGGTAGTCCACATTGTGCAGATAGTCGTTGTCCTGCGAACCGTCCCGGCCCCGGATAACGGCGCCCGCCTCCAGCAACACCTTCTCGCCCACCTTGGCCGATTCGGGCGTGGCCAGCGTCAGCACGTCGGCGGGAGTCTCGTGATAGGGAATGCCCATCCTCACCGTCTGTTCCATAGAACGGCAGGTAAACAAATCGGTATACACACGGGCCTTGATCGTGTCGGTCATCCACATGCCCGCCACGCAGATGGTATCGCTCTTCCAGCCGAACTGACGATTGTTGTTGAGATACCACGCATAGGTAATCTCAGGGTCGTCGTCGCTCCTCAGATAGATTTTCTGCGCCTGCGGACCTGACAGCACACTGTCGCACCACATACCCTGCTTGGTGAATTGCAGCGACACATGCCAGTTCTTGTCGGGCGCCGAGAGTATCTGCACCGAATCGTAGGCCCAGCAATCGGAACTCTTGTGATGCACACTCAGATAGTAGGTGGTGAGACCATCCTTTTCGTTCCAGTCGCTCCAATAGCCCTGCGGCACCACGGCGGGCGCGGGCGTCACCACACGATGACCCGCATTCAACATACCCACCACCGTGTCGGCATCGAGAGAGAAGCTGCCCTCCTTGGGCAAAGAAGCCCAATCGATGTTCCAGGCATATTCGTATTGGGCCGCCGCCTTGGCCGCCTTACGCTTGTTCTTGTAGGTAACGCCCTTCTCTTCGGCAAAAGCCCAGAGCGTCACCGCATCACCCGCACACACAATCGTATCGGCCTCGGTATGGGTGATGACGAAGTCGGGAGCCCCGTTGGTCACATAATTGCTGAAACTGAAGCTCTTGTATTTGTTGCTGCCCCAAGCCCCGCACGAGAAATCGAGGATGGCCCGGCAGGTAACCTTGACATCGGCGGGCGAATGGGTCACGTAGAGCGTGTCTTTCTGCGCGCCCAACACCGAAAAGGCGGGAAAAATATCGTCTTCGAGCAAAGGATTCTGGTAGGAATTGCCGTCGGCTGTCTTATAGCGGCCATCGTAGCGCCACTCGTAGCGCACCAACGGCTTGATGTCGTCGGGAAGGCCGGGAATGGAGGCCGCCACCACCATAGGCGCGGTGGGACAGTTCTGTGCGGACCCCTGTTTGGTCAGCACCAACGGAAGAGAACTGTAATCCTCGTATTTTATCATGTTGGGCACAAAGTCTTCCGAACGGTAGCGGCGCAGCCCCGTGCCGCATTCGGTACCCGGCGTATAGAGCACATAGTAGATTGTGTCGCCCGCCACAAAGCCTTCGTTGAGCTGATCGCAACCCACAATGCTTCCCGTAGACAGGTCGGGATCGTTCAGCACCAGCTTGAAACCGTCGTCCACCACATTGCGGATGCCCGCCATCGGAGTGTTTGTCCCCGCGTTGTAGTCCAAGATGCGGGCCAGATTGAAAGAAGCATACACCGGGTCGGCCTTAAATTCGTCGGGCACGTAACCGGCCTTGAAACCGTTGTTCTCGTCGGCCAGATCAAAACGATAGTAGCCCAGAAAAACACTGTCGCCCCCGCCCACAGGCTTCTTGAACCAGATCATCACGAAATCGCGCGGCAGATAGCGGATATCGGTGGTGACCACGATCGAATCCCTCTCGCAAACCGCATTGTTGGCGAATCGGGTCTGGATAGGCATAAGTTCGGCCTCGTGCGTGACATTGAACGTATAGGTGGGAGCGGGAGCCGAGAAAGCCTGATTGAGATAGGCACCCTCGGTGATGATGGAGTCGAAGATGGCGCAAGGCATGGACGACTGCGAGATAGCGCAGGCATAGTTGTCGTAGAAACCCATGCGCGGCAACACCACGTCGGCTTCGGAGTGCTCCTCGTTGTCGAAATGCACCTTTCTCCGATAAACCACCTCCTTGCCGTTGCGCAACCACGTGACGGTATAGTCGGTGCCCGCGTTCCACGTCTGCACGCGGTATTTGACACTGTCGAAACATTTATCCAGATATAGCTCGCCCGTCTCGCCCGAATTGACCACATTGGCCTTCATATAGACCGGATAGCGCACATTGATGCCCAAAGGCGCCGAATGCACCGCCTGTTCGGCCACACACTCCTCGTCGGAGTACATAATCACGTCGATATTGTCGTCGCGGTCCAGCACCGCCGAAAAGGTGGGGCCGGTGGCGTCTTCCTGCGTGATGCCGTTGATACGCCATTGAAAAACGGGTTTCTCGCCCGCATATACCGTATTGAGTTTGAAAGTAAGCTCCTTACCCTCACAGAAAGGTCCCACCGGCATACCCGCCTCGATTCCGGAGGCCACGGTGTCCACCACCACCTCCACGCTCGGATGCAGCCAGTCGCGATGGATCATGGTATCGGAAATCACCACGTTCTCGCCCGTCACCAAGTCGTAGACACTCACGCTGACGGCGCACAGACCCTGATAGGTGAGGCGCGGCGAACGCGCGATAGGATCGTCGATGACCGGCGCGGCCACATTGCCCTCGAGGTCAACCACCCGCCATCTATAATTGAACCTGCCGCTGCCGCCCTTGGTCAACACATTGAGCTGTATGCTCTTGTCGCTGTTGTCGTTGCCGCAGCGATACACGGGAAAAGGATTGAGATAGCCCGTAATCTGCTGCCCCTTGATAAACACCGACGAGGCCACCTCTTTCCGGCAGCCGTATCTGTCCTCGAAGACCGCCGCCACTAAATTGGGGTCGTTCACGGGCATAGACGCCACATACATCGGCTCGTTCAACGTCATGTCAAACACATTCTGCGCCTCGGCGAAAACGCTGTCGGGCAAGAGCGTCACCGTGAGCGGATAGGCCGACGGATCGGTGTTGGCCGTAAGCGTGAAAATCATGCTCGAACCCGAATCGATGAAATTCCAGTCGGGCGAGATGGAAGCGTCGGAGATATGGTTGGCTCCCACGGTATACTCCACCGTGTCGAGCGTGGAACAGCCGTTGGGCGAGAAAGCCGCCATCTGGAAACGGTATTTGCCCTCCTGTTGCGGCGTAAAGGTGGGGTTCTTGGTCTTGGAACCCGCCAAAAACTGCGATTGCTGGGCAGCCTTGCCCGAAATCTCCGTCCATACGTAGTCCGAACCGCCCTCGCCGTTGAGCGTGAGACGCGCCCCCACGCAAAGCAACGAATCGCGGCCCGCGTCCACCAGGCTCTTGTCGGGACCCTTGCCCGGCAAAGCATCCACTTTCCCGTCGGTGATGCGCCCCTGGAAATTGAAGTACCGGCCTCCGAGAAACATCAGACCCGTGCTGAACGCCATTTGGTCGTAGGTGCAGAAAACAAGACCGCATTCGCCCTCTTTCTTGCAGCGGATGCGGATACGGAACAAAGGCACCGAGTCGGTGAGCATGAACGCCTGGCTCTCGCTGGCGAACCACGTGGAGGCGAAACGGCCCGCCTTGGGATACTTTGTCGTATATAACTCATCCTGACTGTTTCCCCAACCCGTTCCGTAGATATAAGAGTTCTGCATACAGCAACGGATGTTCGGGTTCATGTCCTTCAACACCGGCTCGCACAGCCAGTAGTCGTAGACCTTTCCCCCATAGCCCGTGCCCTGCTCGTGCCGCTTGTACGAAGACACAACCTCACATACCGTGGTGTCGGTGATATAGAGAAAGAACATGAAGTTCTCCATCGCGCGCACCCCCTCTCGGGTGGCATAGTCACCAAAGTCCACATACACGGCCACATCCGCCGTCTGTCCCGGACAGAGCGTCACGTTCTCGATACGGATCGAGGCCTCGGGACTATCGGGCGTAAGCTGCGCCTTAGCCTGCGGACAGGCGAGCCACAGGACGGCACCGATGGAAAACAGGGAAGTGAGAAAACTCCTCAATCTTTTCATGTTCTTGCCTTTCTCTTTTTAGAATGTGGGAACCAAAGGTCTGTCGGGACGCTTGAAGTCGGCGCGGTAGGTAAGCGTGAGCTCGTGCGAAGGCTTGTAGGCCTTGCTCGTGCGGCCTATGTTGGCGTCGAACGCATAGCTGAGACCGAAGTTGCGGTTGATGTTGACGCCCGCCGTAATCACGACAGCGTCGAGACGGTAGATAAGCCCGAACTGCACCACATCGCGGTAGATGGCCCGCACGCTCACATCCACGTCGGCCGACTTTTCGGCTATCCTCGCGGCCACCATGGGGAACAGCGACCAGTCGGGGTCGAGCACGAAGTTATAGCCGAAGTAGAAGTAGGTGTGGAACGCGTCCATGCTGGGATCCTTGCCGAGCTTGATGGGCAGGTTCTGCGCCGAGAAGCCCGCCACGATGTCGGAGGTGTGGAACTCGATACCCAGACCCATGTCCATGTTGGGGTTGAACTCGTCGCCCGTGGAGATATACGCATCGCCGTTGGGCAGGATGCCGTCGGAGAGGAAGCGCCGCTTGACGCCGAGGTTGACCCCGAAGTTGATATACGCATCGTAGCCCACCTGCAGACAATACATGTAGTCTATCTTGAACACCACGTTGTTCTCGATGTTGGCGTTCCACTGGTGCAGCGACATGCCCACGCCCATGTTCTTGTCCTTGAAGTAGTAGGAGGCGTTGAGCAGGCGGTAGGACGGGTGATCGGGGGTGCCCCACCATTGCTCGCGGTCGGTGAGCGAGGCGCGGAAAAGCCCGTCGGTGTTGATGGCCGCGGGGTTGTAGAACAGGCGGTTTACAAAGAACTGACTGAACTGCGCGGCTTCCTGGCCCTGCAGTCTACCCGTAAACGGGTAGACTGCAGTCAAACACCCCAAGGCCAGCAGGAAGAGACCCTTTTGGAATACGCTTTTCTTCTGTGTCATCATATCTATCTCCTCCTATATTATTTGTTTACAACCGTTACCGCACCGTTCACAATCATGTAGCCCTTCTTGTCGAGCGTAGGAATCTTGGCGCGGTAGTAGTAGGTACCCGCCGCCACGTAGGTGCCGCTCTTGGTGCGGCCGTCCCAGCCACGGCTGCTGCCGTTGCCGTTGCGGTCCTCAAAGCCCTTGACCTTGAGACCCCACGTATTGGTGATTTCCACCTCGAATTCGGGGAAGATGACCCCGTTGATCGGGTCGCCCACCAACAGCACGTTGGGCAGAGGAATGATATGGATGGGAACGCTGTCCCAGATACGGCAACCATGACGGTCCACCGTAGAAATCCATATCGAAGTCTCGTCGCCCTCCTCTTTGGTAAACGACATCTGACGGTTCATCTTGCGGTTGGTGACGGTATCCACCATCTTGCCATTGCGCACATCCACCCAGGTGGTGAGCCAATCGCGGTCGGGACGCACAAAGAAGTTCATGGCCTGCTGTTCGTAGTACTTGCCCGAAGTAACCTTGGGCGTAACCTCTAAGTAGAACATCTCCGGCTTGTAGTAGTGGACGTAGATGGTTATCGCGCCGCCCGCACCCGTAAGGTCGCGGATTTCGCAACGCATGGTGTGCGTGGACGTATCGGGGAAGAAGATACCGAACACACTGTCGGGCTCGGTGAACGAATAGTATTCGTCCTCCTTGACATCCACAGGATAAACCGGCTTGGCGTTGCCGTCCTCGATGCGCCATTTGTAGGTGATGGGCTTCTCACCACCCCTTACGTTGAAGTGAATCAAGGCCGTGTTGTGCGCGCAGATCCACAGGTCGGCCACCGTGTCGTCGCGGAACATCAGCTCGCCGCCGAAAGGCGTGCCGCCCAGTTCGGGATAGTAGCTGTCTTCCGGTTCTTCGGGATAGCCCGGCAGACGGCCTCCGTCGAGGTCGAGCACCGGCGGAACCACCACCACGATGCTGAACGAATCGATCGTAAAGTTCGACTCGATGCGCACCCAAACCGAATCCTGAGCCTGGCAACCGTTTTCGTCGGTGGCTGTCACCACATATACATGCGGTTCTTGCTGCGGTTCAAGACCCCACAGCAACGTGCTGTCGGCCGTGGGCTCGAGCAGACCCGTTTCGGGTGTCCAGGCGTAGGTGTAGTCGCCCTGGCCTTTCACCCAAACCGAGGTGGTGTCTGTGTTCTTCATCAACGTATCGGCGATAAAGGCCTCTATCCGCGGCAGGTCGTAAACCACCGCCACCTCCTCGGCCGAAGCGTTGTCGGGACTTACACAGAGCGTGGCGTCGGTGAGCGTGGCGCGAACCTCTATCTTGTGTTCGCCCGCGGCCAGACCGGCCACCTTATACTGGGCACCGTTGGCGCCCTCTACCTTCACACCATCCACAAACCATTCAAATACAGGATTCTCGCCCATATTCTCGGTAGAGGCCGTAAAGGTGAGCGTATCGCCCAAGCAAGCGCTGTCCGAAACAAGACGCACCACAGGCGTCAGGCTCGGGGTGACGCGGATAACCGCTTCCACGGTGTCGGTGCCGCAGGGAACGGAGGCGAAAGCACGAATCTTCCAGCCATCGTGTTCGGCCCTCACAGCGCCGAAGTGCCACGAAGCGTGGTCGTTGAGCGAATCCACATCCACCCATTCCTCACCATCGGGCAAATACTGCCACCTGAGGTTGTAGGACGCGGCGGCCATTTCCCAAAGCTCGCCCGTATAGCGCAACGAAGACAGCACAAACGTTTGGTCGTTGCCCGACGCGCTCTCGCAGAGACTTATTTCGGCAGGCGTGAGCTTGAGGTCGCCCTTGCTCAGACCCGGCAGCATGTGGATGGTGAGCACCGATGTGGAGTCGCAATACAGGTTGTTGAGACCCCAGCCCTTTATCTGCAGTCCGTCGTCCTCGAGCGTAAAGAACTCGCCATGAGGAATACCGAAGTAACCGTTGTGTTCGGTGTTGTTGTCGTTATCCCATTCGAACGGGTCGGCATAATCCCACTCGTCGTCGAAGGGCTTGATCCACCACTTGGAATTGCGGTTGCCCGGAATCATGTCCACCGTATTCATAAAGCCCTTGAGCGTGGTATCGTAGAATATCGCGTAGCTGGAGTCGCAGAGGAACACATGCGCCTGCATGGGCGTGCTGTCGAACACAGAGTATACGTCTATCAGACGGCCCGGCACGATTTTGCCCAGCGAATCCACGCTCCATTCATCGCCCTTGTCGGTGTAGATGATGGTGTCGGCCACCCAGCGCACAATCAAGGTATCGTAGACACGCAGCAGGTTGGTGTCGGAAGCCACACTGCCGCAATAGTTGGAGGCCATCACGAAATACAGCGTGGAATCGTGCTCCTCTACGCTGGCCGTAAACGACGGAATCTGCAACGGGAACGTGAAAGGCCCGTCGGTAACACATTTCACCTCTTCGGCCTCATCCTTGCTGATGCGACGCATCACGCACAGTTTGTCGTAGTATTGCTTGTAGCCGTCCGTACCGCTCACCGTATCGTAGATATGGAAGACAACCTGATGCGCCTCGCGCACGTCGCCGTCCTCCATACCGTCGTCGGTAGCGTCGCGGATCGTAAGCGAGAACGGACTCTTGCCGGAGAATACCCGCAAGGTCACCACATCATCGCCCTGCACGGTATCCCAGGTCAGCTCCTGGTCGTGCACCACGGCACGATACTTGAAGCCATCCATGCCCGCCTCCACATTCTTGATCTTGAGCGTATAGGAAGCATCTTCCCACGTGGTGTCGTAGCCCGCGTCAAAGCCTGCCTGCTTGGAAGGCACCGCTATCGGGCTCCACGTGGCGCCGCCGTCGGTCGAAACATGCCATTCCACATACGTGGCGGGGCCGGTGGTGGTCACCTCAATCTCCGCATTGTTGTCCTGGCAGAGCGGTTTGTCCGGACCCTGAACCATAGAAATGGCGAACTTGTCGAAGATACGCAAGGTATCCTTTTCGGTCTCGGCAGGGCCGCAACCGGTGGTCACCTTGGCATAGAACAACGTGCTGTCAAAATCCTTCTTGCCCACCAAGGTGAGGGTCTTTTCGTCGGTATTGCCGTTCACAAACGCTTCGGAACCGGTCAGCTTGTCAAAACCGGTCGCGCCCGGAGCCTGCGCCTGCCATTCGTAGGCGGTAGGCTCAATCACAGTCACATACGGCTTGGTGGAAGCTTCCCACTTCACCGTAACGTCACGGGTGCCGTCTTCCTGCAACGTCACCTTGTAGCGGGGATCGAGCTTCACCTCCGGCACCAGACGTACCGTGACGGAAGAACCCGCAAAGAGCGTATCCGCGCACGAAGCCCGCGTGATGATAAGTTGGAGACGGTATTCGCCCGCCTGATCCACATCGGTGTTGGAGATGGAGAGCGTGGCCGTGGTGGCGGACGCCACATCCTCCCAGGAGGTGCCGTTCTTGCGCTGCCATTGCAGCGTATAGTCGGAAGCGGCCGTGGCATCGATGGTGGCGGTAAGCGTGGCCGTAGAGCCCTTGCAGACTTCGGCCGGCGTTATATCGCCGCTGAAAGCGGGCACCTTGTGCACCGCCACGGTGATGGAGTCGGTCACCGCCGGGCAATACTTGGTGGAGAGATCCACATACCAGGTGCCGTCGGCGGTGGCAGCCTGAACGTTGGTAAACGTGCGGACCGCCGAACCGTCCTCGTTGCCGGGATAGGTCTTGCTGCCCTTTTCGCCCATGCCGAGCTGATACCATCGGGCGGTGATTTCGTTGCCCTCCAGGTTCTTGTTGGCCGGACTGAAGCCCGTTTCCATATCAAAGTCCGTACCCGTGCACACAATCGTGTCGGGCGCGCGGCGGGTAATCTGTACCGGAGCGTCCACACGCAGCACCGCATACATCGTGGTGTCGGTATTGGTTTCAGGCAGAGGCGTGTAGCACGAACGAACCTCCACACGCACAATCAGGCTGTCCACCCCGAACGGAATGGCCGACGTGGCGGGAATGCTGAGACTCTCGCCCGAGAGCGCAAACGAAAGCGTCTTGCCGTCCACGGTAATCTGCTTGCCGTCGGTGATGGTGGTGAAACCGCTCTCCGAAGGCAGTCTGTAGGCATATGCGAGTTTCCGGTCTTGGATGGCACGGTTGGCGCTGAAAGCGAACGGAACCGCCGCACCGCTTCCGTCACGCGAACAAACGGTGTCGCCCACAAAGGCATAGGTCGGCTTTTCTTCCAGACAAACCATGATAGGCTCTTCGTTGCTCGTGGGAGCCGGCTCGGTGGTGTATTCGTCCGTCACCATGGCGCGGATCCAATGAATATCCTGGTCAACCACAGCACCTATGGCGGGGAAGATGATGGAATCTCCCTTATCGGTGGCCGTGGCATACAGGTCGGGGAATGTCTCGTCCAGATAGAACCACTCGGCATCCGTAGTGGGCATGTTTGCAAGCTGATTGGTGGAAACCTGCCAACGATACGCAAGCTGGCCCTGACCGGCCGCATCCGAAACATAGTAGAGGGCCCGGTCGCTGCGGTAGTAGCAGGCGCACTCGGTAAGGCTGTGCGTGGTTCCGGGAGCCAGTTTCTCCATGGCCGTGATCTTGGCACTGTTCGATTGAACCTCACGCTCACACTTGTTGTCGGTCACCACACAGTAGAACGTCTCGCCGGCGTGGTTCTCCGCGTTGGCCACGGTCAGGGTGGCGGTGGTGGCGCCGCTGTAATCGTCGCCGTCGGTCACCTTGGTGCCATCGCCCTTATACCATTGGTACTTGCCTGCCGATACGGCCACATGGGTGCCGCCGTCGGTATATGTGATCTGGGCGGTCTGGACAGCCACCGTAAAGGTAGCCGAACCCGTACCCACAATCGTCACATTCTTAGGATGTCCGTTATTGGTGGTCCCGCCGGGAATAAGGAGGGTATCGTAAACCTCCACCGCAACAGGCTCGGTGGATACGGCCGTGCAGACCGCGTGGGTGTTGACGGTGGCCTTCACCCAAATCCTGTCGGTGCTCGGTCCTACCGTATACGTGGTGGCATCGGTGTTCGGAACATCGGTATAGCTGCCGCTCCGCGAGGAAGAAGTGCTCCATACGATAGAGGAACCCACGTGGTCGTTGCCGAGCGAAACGGTAGCCGTGCCGTTGTCGAAACACAAGGTCTTGTCCACCGTCAGACTGCCCGCAACGGGCTTCTCGATCACTTCCACCGCCACGGTATCGGAATTTACAGCCGCACAGGTCCCGTTCTTTACCTGCAACTGATAGATTTTCTTGCCCACATTGGCCGCCGTGACGGGTACGGAATATACCGCGTCGGGATCGGTGCCGGCCCCGCTCACACCATCAGTGATGCTGCCGAGCGCGCTGCCCGATTTAAGGCTTCCCTCCACGATATCGCCTACCAAACCATCGCCCTCAACAAGCCTGAGCACGGGCGTGATACCGCCCTCCTGGCAAACCACACGGTAGTCTACCTCAAGCTTGCCGCCCTTCGAAGTCGCGTCTATCTGCAAGGTGGCGGCGTTGGAATAGCCCTGGGTACCATAGTCATAGTGGTAGCGGTATTGATAGGTGCCGGGAGCTAAGGTCTTGGCACCCGGGTCGGTGGCGGTGTGGGTGGTGGGTGTGCCGCTGACGGAAGGCATATTCACGGTGGTGATAGCCTCCCATCCGTCCTCAGCCCCCATGCCTGCGGTATAGGCCCTGCGCTGCCAGGTAAGTTTGCTCCAATCAAAAGAACCCTTCAAGGTTTCGGGCACGTTTATCGTAAGCGTGGCATCGGTAACTTTCTCGCAGATAGGCGAACCTATGCCCAAGGTGGGATCGGTGGCCGACTTGACGGTCACCACCACCGTATCGCTGTTGGCGGCGGGGCAGACCCCGTTCGCAGCCACTACCCAGAACATGGTCTTTTCCATGTGGGCTACCTGAAGCGCTATGTCTTTGTTGGTTCCCACCGCAATGCTTCCCATATCGGAAACAGCCCCGAAAGAGCCTCCCTGCGGTTGCGTGGAAGCCTTGACACTAAACGGGTTACCCGTGGCATCGCTCAGTTTCAGCAAGGCGTGTTCGGCCACATTGGCCGTCAGGGTGTCTTTGCCGTTATTGTCAAACACCAGCGTGCCGCCCTTAGGCTTGGCATCCACCTGAAGCGTGGTGACCGCCGAAGTGGCTTTGCCGCAACCCGCGCTTCCGCTGTAGTTGGGATCGGTAACCTTTACATAATAGTACCACGTGGTGCGATAGCCGGTGCCGTTGGGCGTTGCGGCAAAGGTGTGCGTGATGGCATTGCCGTCCGCCGTACCGGACTTGACTTTAGTACCGCCCGTGGTGTTGTTGGCGGTGTTGGAATAGAGTTCGTATTCCAGCCCCGAGGCAACGGTAAAACTGATGGTGACCTCATCCCCCTCGCACTTGGTGCCGAGAGAGGCCAGCGTGGGAGCCGTAACCGCCTGGAGGATATTCACCTTGACCCAATTGGAGTAGGCCTCCACACAACTTTCGGTGGCAGGAACCACATAACGTATATAATAGGTCTGGCCTGCCGTAAAGCCCGAATTCGAAAAAGCCTCATTGTTGGTCTGGCTGCCCTTTTCGAGTGTGGAAACACGGGTGGACAGATTGTTCGTGTCGGTGCATACCTGCCAGTTTATCTTGCTGGTGGTAGGTTTCACGGTGCCGCTCTTGTGGTTCACCACCACATTTTCGCCCGAGGCGCAGAACACCCCGCCCGAAGCGGCCTCGATCGTGCCCGCCACAGGTTTCTCGTTCACCAGCACGGTAACGGTGGCCGATTTTCCTTCATCGCAACCCTTGTCGGTTACGGTATAGACATAACTGCCCGGCGCAGCCACACCTGCCGCTATCGTATAGGTCTCGGTCTGTCCGCTGGTGTTGATGCCGGTCGAAATCGACGCTGCCGCACCCCCGTCTTTGGCCACGCTCCAAGTCAAGCCCGAAGCGGCGGGACGGGTGGCGGTGACGGTGTAGGCGCTGCCCTCGCAAACCGGCGAGGACGCGGTTACGGCAGGCTGTTTGGACTGACGCTTGGCCTTTACGGTAACCGGAGCCGAAACAACATCACCGCAATAGGCGCTGCTTATCTTCAACCGCACGGTATAGACCGTATCGCTTTCATACTTGGGCTGATGCGCAGTGATGAGGTTCAAACCTTTGGTAGACGTGGCGGTAGTTTTGGTCACCGCATCCAGATTTACCTGCGCCATACCGCCCGCATATTCCCAGAGAACAGTTTCTCCCGCATTCGCGTCGTAGTCAGGGCTATACGTCACTTCCGTGTTCTTGCTCAAATCACACTCATCCACCTGCGTCTGCAACGTAAGATTGTCTATCTTCTTATAGATATCTATCGTCTTGCTCGTCGATTGGGCAGGACAAACCGTGCCGTTCTGCACCGTCACCTTGACGGTGAGCGTGCTCTTGCGCGAGCTGGTGCTGAGCAGGGCCGCGATACTGGCGTCGGAAGGATTGAGCGTGTAGGTCGTGGAGGTGTTGCCGGGAACCGTGTACGTGTTCACCTCCCATTTCTGTACGGTACCCGTATTGCCGGTCAACGTAAATACCGGACGGTTGGCTTCCGCCACATCCGAACATACGGCATCGGGCTGGTTCAAGGTGCCGGCCACCGTGATGGCGTCTATCTTAAACGTTTGGGCGGCAGATGTTTTTTCCACCGTGCAGGAACCCGAACCCATCGTCACCGTGCAACGGTAGATATACGTGCCCGCGGTCTTGTTCGCACCGATGGTATAGTTCTTCTCGTTGTATGTGCCGGTGGCGTTGGTCCATGTGGTGCCGTCGGAGCTCTGTTCCCATTTATAGATAGGTGTGCCGCTTACGGCCCCGCCGGCGGCCGTCTTGGCCGTGGCCGTGAGGGTATGGGCAATATCGTTGCAATAGGTGGTGCCCGCGGTAATCTCCACCGAAGCCAGGTCGGGAATCGGGTTCACCACAAAGGTCTTGGAGGCCGTTACATCGGAGCATACCCCGTTGCCCGCCGTCACGGTATAGGTGTTGGTCACCGCCGTACCGCCCGCGGCAGGAGTTTCTATATCGGCCGCAGCCAGCTTGTAGGGATTGGTGGTACCCGCGGCGGTGATGGTCTGTTTGGCCACCGTCTTACCGCCCGAGGCGGCCCGTTCCCACTTAAGCACATCGCCGTCGGTCACGGTGGCCGTCAGCGTAATCTCCTCAGGAAGGGCGTTGGCGCAAGCCGACGCCGCACTGATGGCCAGCGACACGGTAGGATTGTCCTTCACCGTAATCTTGCCCGAAACAGGACCCGCGGTATCGTAGCAAGTATTGCTCAAGCCGCTCACCGTGTATTTGTAGGCACTCACCACCTTGGCCGAATACGCGGCGTCGGTAACCGGCGTGTTCACACCCGCCGCCTGTGTGGCGGACGTGTTGGAACTGGAGCCTGACGGGATGGTCCAGATATATTTCAAGGCTTCGGAACTGGTGGTGATACCCGTATAGGCGGCATCGGTAGGCTTGGCAGGCGCGGTGGCCGATACCACAAAATTGAACGCGGTGCCCTTACATACCACCTTATCGGTCTCGTTCATCGAAATGCCCGTGGCATCGGGCGCGTTCTGGGCCTTCACAAAACGGTAGTTGGTGGAGAAGCCCACCACACTGCCACGTTCTATCTTGGCCCTTATATAGTAACTCTTGGGCGCGCTTTCCGCACCGAACACCTCCGTGTGGGTCAGGGTGAGCGGCCAGTTGGTGGAAGCGTCCACGTTCACAGTCTTGATCACCGTACCGTCGGCCGTGCTGGTAAGCGCCGGCTCGGTGGTGTATTTCATCCACGTAACCTTGGTGACGGCCGCTTTCTCTATCGTGGTGTTGAACGATACCGAAGCCGTGGAACTCTCGTTGCCCCTCTGGCAGATAATGGCCAGGGCGGGGCTCTGCTGAGGCGCGTTACCGGGCGTAAGCGCCTCGTTGCCGCACAGCTTGTAGGTCACGTCCACCTCGGCCGTGGTGTTTTCGGCCGAGCAGGGATTGTTGGCCGTGGCCGCCACGGTCACCTTGCATTTATATTTTCCGTTGGAAGACAGAACAGCACTCACATCATAGGAGGCGGAAGTGGCGCCGCTAATCGCCGTACCATCTTTATACCATTGATAAGCAACGGTCTGTGACGGATTCCCTTGCGTAACACCGGTAACCGTCAACGTGGTCTTGCCATCGGTAAGGCATTTGTCGGTAACCGCCCCCGTCACCGCAATCGCACTCAGGTTGGCGGGCGTGGTGACGGTGATCGCGATGTCTTTTTCCGCAGAAGCCGTACAAGTCTTGGAGTCCTCCGTGTAGGAAGCGTCTATCTTATATTTATAGGTAGCGGTGGCCGTAGGCGAAACCGCATAGGTGGCCATGCCGCCGCTCAAGGCACTCGTGCCGCCGGCGGGAGTCCACGCCCGCGTATACTGCGTACCTGTCGCATTGTCCGCACCCAAGGTTTCCGTGGTGGACAACGTGATGGCGGTGCCTTGGCAGATGGGCGACGCGGGGCTGGACGTGATATTGCTCAAAGAAACGCTGGGCTTCTGAACCACCGTCACCGCCTTTTCCACCACCTCAGAAGTCTCGCATGTTCCCGCCTTGGCGGTAATCTTGACCGCATAGGTGCCCGTGGCGCTTGCCGGCGCGTTCGCCACCGAATAGGTTTTATTGATTGCACCCGAAATCGCCGTGGCGGTGCCCGCCTCCACATTAGCCTTCGTGTCCTTATACCATATATAAGTAAGGGTGCCGCTCGAGGCGGTGCCGTTGGCGGTCAACGAGAGCGTCTCGCCCGAACAGATATTGTTGCCCGTAATCCCGGCCCCGCTGATTGTAGGCGTGGGCACACTGGTCAAGCTGATGCTGGTGGAGGCTACCGCGGTGCAGCCATCCGCGTTCTTGAGGGTATCGGTGATGGTATAGGAACCCGCGTTTCCGCTGCCCACACCCGTCACCTTATAGGTGCTGCTGTATGTTTGGCTGTTGACACCGGTGGTAAGCGTGGTGCCGCCGCGTTTCCATACATAGGTCTCGGTCTCTACATTGCTCGGACTGTTGAGGACCACCTTGAGCGTGGTATCGGTGCCCGCGCAGGCTTGGACACTGGCGGGAGAGGCGGCAAGCGAGCCCGAAGGCGCCGTGCTGGCGGTATAGGTCACTATCTCTCCCGTGCTCTCTCTGGAGCATCCTTCTTTGAAGGATTTTACCTGCAAGAGGACCTTTAGGGCTTTGCCGTTGGTGGTGGGCGGATTCACACCCTCCGTATTGGAGCAGACTTCAGTTGCCTTACAGATTTTAAGGGTTTTATACTTGAATTGACCGGTGCTGGAGGTGGTAGGATCGGTAGTACCGGTAGTATAATACCACACATAGGTGGTACTGTCGGCGTTCTCGTCCACCGTCACCGTAGGTGTAAAACTATACGTCTGGTTGCTGCAGATGACGCCGCCGTTGGGCAAAGCCTCGATGACCGGCGTTTTCGGCATAGGCTTTATCCTAATGGTGGTAGAACTCTGCACGGTGTTCTTACATTTCGTTGTCGGGTCCGTTAGTACCGTGCTGATCGTGTAGGTGCCGGCGCTGTCGAGGGGGGCATTACAGAAACAAACTCTCTTGCCGCCTGTGGAAAGAATTTCTCCGCAGTCTTCCGTGGCAGGCTTGTCTACGGATATATAAACATTTCCATTGTGCTCCCACGTCCATTGAGAGTGAGTGGCGTTGGCTGGGTTGGGAGAAAATTCTTTAATCCCCAGACAGACCTGCACTCCCTCACAAAACTCGGTGGGATTACTACTCCACGTAAACGTCCCAGTCGGCAATTCGTAGAAATCGTAGGTAAGCGTGGCATCGGTGAGGGACACGCCGTCCAGCGTCACCTTGGCCTTATACACGGTCTTGGTGGTAGGCGCGCTGGGCAAGGTGACTGTATAGCTGGTTACGGAGGTACTGGGATTGGGGCTGATGGTGACTCCCGCCACGGTAGCGCCGCTTGCCGTGGTGATGGTGATGGTGCTGGCACCCGAAGGACATACCAGGGTAAACGGCTTCACCTCGGTGTCTCCGGGACAGGCCTTCACCGTGGTATCCTTAGGCCCGTCGCAGGTCTTCGCCACCACTTTTCCCAAAACGGTGGGCTTATCCGAAGTGGCGGAGCACACGGGCGTTGTCTTCGTGCTGGCCGTCACCGACAGATAAAATTCGGAACTCGGGGCGTTCACCGGGTAGCCTTTGTTGGTGGACTGGTTGACATAGCTCGCGTTCGAAACATTTGCGCCTCCGCTCGTCTTCCATGTATATATATAGGTGTATTTATCCGTGTCGAGGTTTTTCACCGTGCCCGTGATGGTGCCCTGCGCACCCGGACAAGCCTCCCCGTTCGTCATCTCCACAATCGGCTTCTCCGGATTCTCCACCACGGTCAACGTGGCCGAACCTTCCTTGGGGTCGGACGCGCAACCGTTCTTGGTCAGCACCGCGCTCACCTTATACGTGCCTTCATGTGCCTTCGCGACCGCAGAACCGCTGTTCACAATATTATAGGAGCTGCTGATACTCGAAGCGCCAGGTATCGCGCTGCCGTCCTTCGTCCAGGTATACGTATAACTATTACCACTGCCGGAGGTAGGCGCGCAATTGGCACCGGCCTGCAGCAGACCCGTCGTCCCCTCGCAGATAGTATACGCCGCGGAGCCGCCAACCGTCACCGCTATCGAAGTGATAACCGGCTTGGCATTCACCGTCAACACCGCCGTCGCGTTGCTGCGCGAACCAAAATCCTTCTTCGCCGCCTTGAACTGGTATTCTTTCGTAGTGGTGGTATTGAGAATCGTGCTCTCGCCCTTCAAAGTCACGTAGGTTCCCAACAACTCTCCGTCTTCTACAGCATCTTCGCAGTCATAGTCGGTGGAGGGGAGCAGTATCCAATTGGAAAAAGGTGACTCCGCATAGAACAGCGAGTCCGTGCCGCAGACAAAACCTGTGGTATAGTTTTCATCGCACGACCAAGCCAAAAGAGCATCCGTACCCGCACAAATCTTATTCTCATCCGCATCGGCCAAGTTGAAATAGGGTTTGCAAACCGTGGTCGTTACCTTAATATCCTCCTTCTTATAAGGACAATGTATCGTATCGCCGGTGCCAAATACCTTATAACCCGTAACCCTCATATAACTTGTTCCCGTGGCACCGGGAACAGGATATTTCCTCGTATAGGTAGCGTTGGTCGCGGAACTTTCGTCCACCCAATTACCGGCTGTATTCTTATAACCCCACGTATACGCATCCACCACAGCACCCGTGGCCGTAAGAGACACCTCAGCCTTGCCGTCCGGCCCCACACAGGCCGAGACGTCTGCTACCGTCACACTGAAGGCAGGGTTTATCTTTATCGTCACCGTATCACTGGGCATGTAGCAAGTTCCGTTCTTGGCGACAACCCGATATCTGGAGCCGTTGCTCACATTCGAATATTTTGCAGAAAAGCCACCTATACCACTCGTGACGCTCGAGAATTGATCCTCTTTTTGGAAGAGGAAGGATGTCACACCTGTGGGGTAGGAGGTATAACGCGTGCTTTTGGCGCTCGTATTCGAGGGACGCGCAGAAAAAATGATGGCGTCTCCGGCGCAATAGCCCGTTGTTTCTGCCGGCTTGCACCACGAACCCGCCTCGTTTTCCCAGCCGATATAGACCTTCCTGGCCTTCTTCACCGTCACAACCACGGAGTCGGAATGGAGAGTCTTTCCTTCGGCAACAAAACTTGCACGATAATAAATAGTCTTACCCGTCGCCGCATACAGACCATCGTCGTCCGTCACATTGGGCTTTACATTGCGGACAACCACATTGTTGGCAAGACCGGCAGGGGCCCACGAACCGACGGCTCCCGTAAGAGAGCTTTCCCAGGTAATCGTGGCACCCGCAGGCACGGTGGCGCCCTTAAGTTCCAGGTCTATCAAATCACCGTAACAGATGGAAAGGTTGGTTTGAGCGATGTTGGTCGCCCCCGCTTTGTCCACATACGCCGCCCCCTTGCTTGCCCCCACATTAATGGTACACTCGGTATCGTAGTTCGCCAAAATGTCATCCCCATCACATGGAACTATTCCATAAAAAAAGTCGTTACATTGGTTATCAGGCATATTCGATGGATCCACCTTGCATGTTCCAAAAACAGCATAGACCCTATGCTTCTCGTTCTCGGTGACATTTTCTCTTGTCGCCGTTATATAAAGGTATTGCACAGGAAAAACATCCTCTCCATATGTATAGTCACGATCCACTAGGTTCAAAGCACCAATGTCCTCGGCCCCATAACCGGAAGTATGCCACGTCTTCCATACTCCGTCGGAACCTTGCACCTGCCAATAAACGGTAATCTTGCGGGATTCAAGATCACCCCATGAGCCTTTCGTCTTCGTTATAGGCCACCCACCAACTTGGTCTCCAAAGGCATTCTGGTCATAGTTCATAAAGCAGTATAGAGTCACATCGTCACCGGGCTCCACTTTTATATCCGTACTTCCACCCACTTCATCACAGTCAAAGCCCGGATTGGTTGCCACACATCCCGAAGCCGAAACACCTATGGCCGCCGGCAGAATACCATCGTCGTTGCAGACAACCCCAACCCATCCCCATGCCGAAGTGTCCTCCCCAACCCAATAACGGGCATAAAAGACCCTATCCATAAAATATTGTATACTATACCCCGTAGTCTTAAACTTCATTCCCTTGTCCTCGTTTTCTGCATTCTTCTCCGGCCAAAAGCCAATATCATCCTCGTCTAACCATTCGTAGTCTGGTTCATCCTCGTCTCCCAACCCCATGCTTTCCCAACAAGCCAAGCCGCCCGCACTGGCAAAAGTACCTTTTGCCTCGTCGTTTATATCCGCTACCTCAAAATACCCTTTAGCTCCCTTGATCGGTGTTCCGAATGTTAATTCTAACGATTCCGGATCGTCATTATTATCAACAAACCATACTCCACCAGCTTTAAACTTCACATTACTGGGAATACGAACCCACGATGACGAAGAAAAAGGATCTGCATAACCTATAAGCATACCATCTATCACCTCTTCCGGAAATCCCAACACCCACTCCCATCCATCAGCTTGACCGTCCGGATTTGCCGCCTCAACACTGAAACCGGTCTTTGCCACACAATCCTCACCCGTAGTCCAGAACAAGATAGGCGTAGGCATCGGCTTCACATACACCGTATCCGTAAGGAATACGCACGTTTTGTTTTTTTCTACTTCTCCCACATATTGAAGATAGTAATAACCCTCTTCCGTGATATAAGTGGGTTTTGTACGTTCCACATCGTCGTAGTTCGGATCCGTAATACTCTCGAACGAAGTCGTAAGATCCGGCGCATACCACAAAATCACATTTTCAATCGCAAAAGGCTCCTCATCATAAGCGGTTGAGAACATATCGGATTTGTCATCATCATCATCGCTTGTCAAGATTACTTTGCTATTGTATCGGTTTTTATTGGCCGGGATGCCGTATACTTCGTAGTCGGAAGGAATACCGGAGATTATGTCTTTGCCACCCCCAACGCCTTTTGTCTTTCTGTAAACAGTGATAGCATCTCCCCAAGCACTAAAATCATCCGTAAAGGCTACTTTCAGGTGGGGGTCTTTCGCCAAACTAAACGGCAGGTAGTAGGGGTCGTCGAGGCCGATGACCAGACGGAGCGAATCCCGCACGTAGCCATGCCACGCCGCCGGGATATTGAGCTGCACCCTGAGGTTGCTGGCCGACACATTGTTACCCGTGGCCCCCCCCTGATAGACGAAATACGGACTCCCGCCACCCTCGGCATCCGCATCGTCCTTCGACCCCAACACCCCCACCGGATTCTCCGTCACCCACCGGCCGGCCACGCGGTCGTAGTACTGCAACATACACGCAGTCTTGAGCTTGTCCCAATTGTCATCCGAATTCTTGTAGCGGCTCACGGTGAGCGTGGTGACGGCCGGGTCGTCGGGACAGATGTTCTTGTCGGGGCTGAGCTTCGCCTCCAGACCCGAGATAATCTCCACACCACCCTGGATAAGTTTGAAGCAATCCACGTAATCCGCACCGCAACTCGTACCAGGGGCCATACCTGCCGCGATGCTCCAGTCTTCATGTCCCGTGGCACATGCCTTCATCGGTTCAGACCCATCAAGCCGAATAGGCCAGTTACACGAACCGTTAGCCGCATCTACACCGTCCAAGGAGCCATCGCCCGAAAAATTTACATGAAACGACTCGGGCTTAATCCACACAAAACGCAACAAAGCCATCTTGATACGATACCATTCCTTATTGTCTTCGGTGACAATCTCAATAGCATCATCATAATAAGCTGGTCCCATAGCTTGTCCCGCCGCCGCCATCTTCGCACCGTAACCCAAAATGCCGTCGTCCATACCTCGTGTGATATAAAAAAGATTGGTACCTGCTCTTCCGCGATCTTGCTTAATAGTAAAACCATCGGGATAGGTCGTAGAGGTAACAGTATTATCGTCATAGCTGGGTGCAATACGGACTACAGTGCGGCTTTTATCAACAGCTCCGTTTTTATATATCGCAAAAGATAGACTCGCTTGGTTAAGCTGCACCCTAAACTCCTTTCCGTCAAGATATTGACTAAAATGTTCCTTGTCATAATAGACATAGGTCCAGAGGTCGATATAGTGATTACCCCAGCGGTTGGTCTCATCCGCCCCACCCGGCACAGTCCCGTTGATAATCATCTCGGCTTGCTCAGCTGTAATCGTCCTGGTTTCAAAAGCCAAACGTATCTGCGTACCTTTAGGCATCACTATCACGGCGTGCAGGGGAGAGAAAAGATTGAGAAACAATACAGAGAGAAAAAGAATGAAACCGGTGGCAAAATGCGTGGAGTGGGTGTGACGGTGGTTCATACTATTTACTATTTATTATTTACTATTTAATTAGGGTATAGGGTATAAGGTATAAGGTAGAGGGTAGAGGGTAGAGGGCGGTTGCCTGCTACCTTGCTACCTTTTGCCTTGTCGCCTTGTCTCCTGCTACCTTGTTGCTCTATGTCGTTCTGTTGTTTGTCGTTGCTACGAAGCCTGCCACGGCGCATACACCGCCCCCCTGCATACGCTCCACGTACACAAGGAGAGCCTCCTACACGCGTAGACACACTCCGCAACGGGGCGCAAATATAACAAATTCTGCCGTAATTGTCAATCCACAGCCCGTTTTAGGGTATAGGGTATAGGGTATAGAGTATAGAGTATAGGGTATAAGGTATAGAGTATAGGGTATAAGGTATAAGGTATAAGGTATAAGGTAGAGGGTATAGAGGGGGAGCGGCGGGGATTTAACAATTTTTAACATTTCACCCTTTGCAACCTCGCGTCTTTTTTGTACTTTTGTGCCAACGGAGAGTTAAAAAACCGTTGGGAGCAGCTTGCTACGTTGCAGAACCTCAGGCCGGGAAGGATTCGTTCTTTCTCGGCCTGTTGAGCTTATATAGGGTACCGTTTATGAACCAATGCACCTCGTCCTTGGTGTAGTTCGGTTTTCCGTCCATATCTATATTCCGCCCGAAGAAAATATCAAAGGTGATGGATTTCGCTTTGTAAATAGAAAGGGTTTCATGTAAGCAGAGGTCTGTAAGAACCACTATAGCCCCCTGTTTGCAAGCTTCGTTGGTGTTACGGATGATATTGTTTTTGCTCAGCGGCGACTTTACGTCGATATAGCCGTACTTAGTGGTGGTGAGGTCGGGATTGGAGCGGTTGAGATGGGCGGGCAGCCCTGGAAATAATTTCTTACGCGCCTCCTCCGCACGCCTGTCCACCTCGGGATTAATCCAGCAATCGGTTTCGGCGGCGTAGGCCTTGGCCACCGCGAGAATCTGCGGGTAGTCGGGAGCCGCGGTATCAACCAGAAGATGCTGATACACAGCGAACCCGCTCCCTACATCGATATGCACGATGCGGAACTGCGCCGACAGAGGCAGGGCATAGATGGCCTCTTTCTCCGCCGGCGTGCGCTTTATCCTCGCTGGCCTCGGTTTTCTTTCACTTCGTAATCCTTTCACTTCGGGAAAAATCTTTCATCATTCTC
>CAZEOJ010000004.1:0-36156 GCA_964513825.1 uncultured Bacteroidaceae bacterium | reverse complement strand
CACGGCGATGTTATAGGATGGACTTTCGTTTTTCATGGTCTGTTCCTCGGTTGTCGCCAAGTTGCCCCGGCTTCCCGCAAAGATATTTCGATTTCCGTATTTCTCATACTTCAGACGGTCGTGATTTATCCTAAAGTAACAATTATTTTTTTGACGGGAGGCTTGCGATGTTCGGAAAAATTTATATATTTGATGGTTAGAATGTGAGGGGGAATTTTTTTAGACGAAAGCGGAGGCGCGCGAAAAGTGGTTTCTTGATAGGATTGAAGTTTGAATTGACTAATTAATAGAATATTAACCAAAATAAAGAGTTATGAAAAACGCGAGACTTCTTTGGCGGATATGGAGATATGTACTGATACCCACGTTGCTTTTGGCTTTCGGGACAGTTCGCTCCGGCGAGCTCCGGGCGCAAGACCCCGACGTCTACACCTTGGTAACCGATGCATCCACCTTGAAAGCCGGCGATGAGGTGTTGATAGTAAGCACGTACACTGTGACTTCAACGAGGTATGATTATGTTATGGCGGCTTCATTCAATGCTGAGAATAGGCAGGGAGTGAAAGTGGAGGTTACCGGCAATACGATAACCGATCCGACCATAGCCACAGAGGCAGAGGAGGAAAAGGCCTGTGTATTTACGCTTGAAAAAAACGCGGAAGGAAACTATGCCTTTTATGATAGGGTGAATGAATCGTATATAGCGACAGAGGCTTCTAATAATTTACTTTCCACTGCCGAGGCTTGCTATTTCAGCGTAAGCGTTACAGAGGAAGGTGTGGCTGCTATATATGAGCCCATAGAGAGCCGTTATGTACGTTTCTATTCTTTGTTCAAGTACTTCATGACGTATACAAATACTACTTATACTTCTTACAAAGATGTTTACCTCTACAAAAAGCGGGCTGCCGACGATCCGTTTATCGATAAGGAAGAACAGGAGGTGAGCTATAAAATTCATCCTACGGACAATCTTAATGAGAAATTGTCTTTTACAGCGGGAAATCTTGAAGACGACGTGACGGTTTCGGTGGCTTCGGCCGAGGCGGGAAAGAATGCCGTGATTGCGGTAAGCCCTACCACGATAAGCAAAGAAACCACTTCCTTTGAGCTTACGCTCACCACCCCCAAACTGGCCGTGGGCGAGTATTCCGACATCATCACCCTTACATCGGGAGATATAACGGAAACGGTTACGGTGAACCTTTCGGTGAAAGAGCCGGTGCTATACAAACTGGTGAAAGATGCATCCACCTTGAAAGCCGGTAATGTGGTGTTGATAGTGGCTGAGAATGGGTATGCCATGACCGCTTCTTATGCCGGGGCAACTAACAGCAGGTATGGGGTGGAAGTGACGGTGACCGACAATACAATAATCGATCCGATCCTGGCTACAACGAAAAATGAGAAAAATGCCTGTGCGTTTACGCTTGAGAAGAATGCGGAAGGAGGATTTGCTTTTAATGACAGCTTGAATAATCTTCCCTATCTGACAGCAGCAACGAGTGATATTTTGCCTTCCGCCGATGAACCTTTCTATTTTTCCGTAAGCATTGATGCGAACACAGGGGTCGCCACGGTGGTTCAACCTGAAGATGGGGCAGAACCCGCCCGTTATATGCGTCATTACCAACTTTACGGTACTCATTATTTCAGATTATATACAGATGCCACTAAATACAACAATATCTACTTCTATAAAAGACAGGAGCCGGAAGAACCCGCCACCTGCGAGCCGGTGACGTTGCTGAACGACGGCTCGGCCACCCCCACCGAAAACTCCGTCACGATGATGTGGAACGCGCCCGAAAACGTGCCCGAGAACGGCTATAAGGTAAGCGTGAGCGGCCCTGACTACGACAAATCGAAAACGGTAACCGCCACGCGTGTGGAATGGGATGACGAACTCTCCCCCGAAACGACCTATACCTATTCGATTGTTTCGTTGTGCGGCGACGATGAGGAAAGCGAAGCGGTGACGGGCACCTTCAAGACCCTTGCCGCCACCGATCCTGCGATTGAAATCACCGCGCCCGAAAACGACGCGACTTTTACGGGCGATGTGGAAGTCGCCTTTACCCTCGAAGACTTTACCTTGGACGCGAGCCACCTGGTGAAGGCGACCGTGAAGAAATACAACGCCGCCGACCAGCTCAACGAGCCAGTCCTCAAAACCGTCTATACCCAAGCCACACCCTTCACCATTTCCGGCCTGGCGGACGGCAAATATCATATCGATCTCTATATGGTGGAGGTGAGCCCCAAGAGTGCAGGCACGGGCAACGATACGGTCGTGGTCGGCTTTACCGGCAGCAACTATACGCACGTCAACTTTGCGGTGAAGCACCCCGGCCTTACTTTCGAGCCCAACACGCTGGCGCTGACCACCTATAAAGGTGAGGCCGTTTCGCGCACGGTAAAGGTGGCAGGCTGGGCGCTTCCCGAAAACACGCCGATAAACTTCGCCTCCGATAACAGTAACTTTACCGTAACGAACAGCGTTACAAGCGCGGCGGCGCAGGCCGACGGCGGCGCGGAAATCACTGTCACCTACAACGGAGCCGAGGCCGAGGCCACGGCCACGATTACGGCCACGTGCGGCAGCCTTACGGACACGCTTAGCGTGACGGCCACGGCCGAAGATGTTCCGGAGAATCCCTGCGAAGCGCCCACGGACCTGAACGCGACGGTGGTGGACAGCAACGCCACCTTGGCGTGGAACGGCGCGGCCGAACAGTACCGCGTGATGGTTCTGTCGGGGCAAGACACGGTCTGCGACGAACGTGTGGTGGCCAAGACGCATTCGCTCACAAATCTCGAAGCGGGTACTTACAGCTGGGCCGTGGCTTCGGTGTGCGAGGACGGCGAACAGTGGGCCACCGGCGAGAACTTTGAGGTGGAGGCCACGCCTACGCCTACGCCTACGCCTACCGCCAACGAGGACGCGGCCGCGCTTGCGTTCCGTCTCTATCCGAATCCTACCTCAGATATATTCTATGTGGAAGTGACCGAAAGCGCCCGCATGGAAATCTTTACGGTGGGTGGCGTGCAGGTCCGTTGCGCGGATATTCTGGCCGGCAAGAGCGAGTTCCGTCTGGATGGGAGCGGCATCTACTTTGTCCGCCTGACCAACGCCCACGGCACCGCCGTGCAGCGAGTGGTGGTGAGACGGTAAAAAGGCATCGCTATAAGCTTTCGAGAAAAGCCGAAAGATCGGTATTGGTGGTGTGCAGCCCCAGTTTCTTGCGAAGACGGAAACGCGCCTGCTCCACACTGCCCACGGTGGTGTGGGTGAGATTGGCAATCTCTTTCGAACTCATGTTGAGTTTGAGGTAGGCGCACAGCCGCTTCTCGTTGGGGCTGAGGTTGGGGAACTTTGTGTTGAGGTTCTTGAAGAAGTCGGTGTAGACCTGCTCGAAACGTATTTCAAATTCGTTCCACGCGTTTTCGTTGACCGAAAGCGAGAGCTTATGAATCACATCGTTGATAACCGACTGCTCGTTTTTCTTGAGCCCGCTCTTGGATTTGGACAGTTGGTCGATGCTGTCCGAAATGGCCTTGTCTTTCTGCTGAATCTGCATGGCCTTGGACGTAATCTCGCGGTTGCGTTGGTCTAAGGTGAGCTGCGTTTTCCGTTGCAACAGCTTGACGTTGCGGAGTTTGAAATGTTGGCGCGCGAGGATGGACCACAGCACCCCGATAAGCAGCAGCAACAGAAACGCCCCGATGCCGTAGGCGATATTGCGCCTTCTCGCACTCCGTTTCATCTGCTCCATCTCCTGCTCGTATTGGTATTCCAGATTGAGCCGGTAGAGCGCGTCCTGCCCGCTTTTCTTGCTGAAAGCCTCGGTAAGCTCGTTCTGTTTCTTGGACCACAGATAGGCCTGCCTGAAATCGCCCCGTTGTTCGTAGATGTAGGCCAGATGCCCGGCGGTATTCATCTGAATCTCCAACATATTGAGGACGGTGGCGATGCTGTCCACGACCTTGAATTGGGCGATGGCCGTATCAAATTGTTCCATAGCCAGATAGATGTTGCCCGTATAGTACAGCACCTGCGCCAGGGAACGACGGTTGTTGCGTTTTCGGGTGGAGGCAAGCGCGATTTTGCCGTATTGCAACGCCTGCGGATAGTCTTTCTGGTCGAAATAAAGACTGCAAAGGCTCAGATAGATGGAAGCCGGATTGTACGGAATATTATATTGATGGATAAGCTGAATCTGCTGTTTGAGCAGCCGCTCGCACTCCTCCGTTTTCTGTTGGTAGAGATAGCTGATAGCCAGGTTGCTGTTTATCAGGATAGACTCCCTTTTATCTACCGTGTCCGTCAGCGCGAGCCCCTTTTCGAAATAGGACTGCGCCTTTTCCAACTCGTCCTGCTGCGCATAGAGGATAGCCAACGTATTGTAAATGGCCGCGATAGGGTCTTTATCGGGCAGGGTCTGATAGATATTGAGGGCGGAATGGAAATTGTTGTAGGCCGCATCCAAGATCTCCATGCCTAAATAGACGGAACCGATAAGATACAACGATTTGGCATACAAAGGCTTGCTGTCTGTCCGCTGGGCGAGTTCCTGCAAGGTGCGGGTAAGGTCGAGCGAGGTTTCGTAATTGCCCTTGTAGCGGTTCACATAGGCCAGATAGCCCAAGGCTTCCGCTTGTTTTTCAATATCTTTCTGCTCCAAAGCCTCCCGATAGGCTTCGTTGGCGAAATGCAGGCAGGAATCCTCGTTGACGAACTTGTAGTAGTCTGCAAGTTTCAGATAATCATATTGCTGAGCCTGCTTGGGAGTGGCGCCCCAGGCGGACACACCGGTCAGGACAACAGCTAAATATAATACAAAGGGACGTTTCATACAAACAAAGATACGCCATATACGGCATATCACCAAGCATAAAGTGATTTTCGGTTGTGTAAGGCGATAAATATTTGAGCGAGAAGAAAATAATTTTTGATGCTAAGGTGATGTAGAGGTGGTTTGAGGCGGATGCTAAGATTTTGTAGTCTTATTTTTATTAGGAGACACTCTATAAATAGTGTAATTTTATACCCGTGAAAATAAACTGGAACGCATATATAGTATTAATTTAAATTCAAGATTATGAAAAAATTACTTTATTCGGTCTTGGCGGCCCTGATGATGCTGGGTGCCATGACGGGTTTTGTCCATGCAGCGCCTGTATTGACGTTGACGGGCATTACCAATAACCAATACGGGATAAACGTTCCCATTGTCGCCACCCTTACCGTGGATGGCGTGCCGCAGGAAAACTTTGAGCTCTACTACGCCACACACGGCCCCGATCCGCTCAAAACTAAATATCGTGCCGACGAAGAAGATAACGAAGGCATCTACCGTATCGTGGCTAACGGCACCACGGCCGAATTCTTCCTGACGTATGCGGAGGTGTCGTATTTCAAGGTGAGAGCCTATCCCGCAGGTTCTTCCACCTCTTCCAACCTGATTTCGTATTCCACCACGATAACAGGCTTGCAGGTGGAGGAACCCGAATTCAATCCTGCGCCACAAGGGTACAGCATTGTGGAAGTGGATTACGGTACCCCTATAAAGATTATCGACCACGCCGGCGGTGCCGAAATCTTTTACAGTATCGACGGCGAGACGGAACCGCGTCAATCGGAATGGGCTAAGCATAATCCCAATGTGTTCAAGTATGATGATAACGAAGGCATCAAGATTACGAGCGACAGGAGCATTTTCGCGATAGCCTATAAGGAGGTGAACGGACAGCTGGCCGGCTCGGTGCGGATCCGCGGCCGTTTCAACGTCACCAAGCCCCGCATACGGCTGGCGTTCAGCCCCAGCACCTACACCATCGGAACGGAAGTTCCCAAGGTGAACGTTACGGTTCCCGAGGGCTTTACCTTGGGTGAGGCGGCCGGAAACATGGCCATTGAACTGACTTGCCCCACCAACGGTTTCTATCAGCTCATCACCCAAAACGGCGTCGATCTCGACGTGCACAAGGCCGATAACGCCGATATGGAAGACGATTGGGTTATCTACGCCCGTCTGGTAAAAGGCGACGACCCTACGGCGGATTTTCCCGAAAATGTGGAGCTGATGCCCTCGGTGTTGAACCTGCCGATTTTCAAGAATGGAGAAAGACCCGCCGTCCCCGTGTTCAGCGTGCCTTCGGGCAAGGTGTATAGTGGTACGCAAGTGGCCATCACCTGCGCCACGCCCGGAGCCACAATTTACTATACCTCCGGAGACGGCGATATAAGTACCTTATATAAAGGCCCTATCTCGATATACTCGGATATCGCTTTCCGCGCGATGGCCGAAAAGGACGGAATCTCTTCGTATAACGACGGGATTGCGATGGCCGCCTATACGGTTGTGGAGGAGCCCCTTCCGAGTCTTGAAGTGACGGTGAATCCCGAAGCCGGAAGCGTGATAACCGAAGCGGGGACAAAAATCACGGTGACGACGAACATAACGGTCGATAAGATTTATTTCAAACTCTATGCGAAAGCGGCCGATGTGGACAAAGACGCCAATTTCAACACCACCGCCACCGAATATTCCGAAACGGTGAAGCCTGTGCCCACCGAGGAGACGCCCATTGTGCGCCTGGGGCTTGTCAAGGACGGGACATGGAAATATTACAGCTATCTCTATGCGTTCCCGAAAGATCCGGTCGTTACGCCTCCCGTCGGCCCTGACCCCATCGACCCCGATCCCGAAAAGCCCGACACGGTGGCCGCGCCTATTTTCAGCAAAGCCTCGGGCGAAGTGAAGAAAGGCTCCGAAATAGCCCTTTCCTGCCTCACGCCCGGTGCCGAGATTCACTATACCATTGACGGGGAAGAGCCTACGGCCACGAGCACGCTCTACACCACCCCGCTTATCATCGACACCGTAACGACCATCAAGGCCATCGCCACGAAAGAAGGCTGGATAAACTCCACCGTGGCTACGGCCACCTACACCCTCAAGGTCACGCCGGTCGCCCCGGCCGATCCTGATATTGTGTTGGTGTTCAGCCCTGCCAGCGGCTCCACGGTAGATGTCAACACCAATGTGTCTATCGGTGCGGGACGCGCGGGCACCCCCATCTTCTATAAGATGTATTCCTCGTTGAAAGAAGCGCAGGAAGCCGAATGGGATCAAGACCAAGCCGATTTGTATCAAGACGAGATGCCGCCGGTGCTGGATATGGCACACACCACCATCAAGGCTACCTATGCCATTGATGACGAGCATATTGCCGACACTTTCTTCTATGCCACCTACACCATCCGAGAGGTTTATGCGATAAACCTGACGTTCCTTCCGGCTTCGGGTTCGGTGGTGGAAGACAGCACCGAGATTCAAGTCACCGCTACTACGGGCGTGGGAGACATCTGGTTCAAGGTCTATGCCGACAGCATGGCGAGCGTGGAGGGAGCCGATATGTTTATACAAGAATCCGACGTGATTGGCGTGGACGGCAACCCCATGATTACCCAAGGCAACACCTTCCTCAAATGCGGTGCTTTCGACAAAACCGTGGGACGGACGGTGTATTTCTACGCTTCCTATAAGATAAAAGGTGAAGTTGCGGATACCGTGGCCGAGCCTACGTTCAGCCTTGCTTCGGGAGAGGTGGCGAAAGGCACGAAGGTGGCGCTTGCCTGTGCTACCGAGGGTGCCCGCATCTATTATACCGTAAACGGGCTCGAACCCACGGCAAGCAGCACCCTGTATGAAGATTCGATTGTGATTGACGGAAACATGACCATCCGCGCCATCGCGATGAAGGAGGACATGGAGAACTCCAAGATGGCTGTGGCCTCTTATACGGTTGTATCCGTGGCCAACGAAAACAAGGCTTTGGCCGGCGTGAGCATCTATCCCAACCCGAACGACGGCCAGTTCCATATCTCCGTTCCCGTAGATGCCTCGGTGGAAGTGTTTACGGCCAACGGGCAGGTGGTGAAACGCGCCGCCCTTGCCGCCGGCGCCAACACCCTGCGTGTGGACAACAGCGGTATCTACTTTGTACGTGTACGTGCCAACGGACAGGTGGCCATCCAAAAAGTGGTGGTTCGATAGGCCTTTCCTAAGGCAACAGAAAAGGTGGGGAGTTGTTTCCCCACCTTTTTTTTTGGTTATCTCCATAAAATCATATAACTTTATAGCCACAAAAACAAGTATTAACTAAAAAATAAGTGCTATGAAAAGATTTTTTATAGCTCTGCTGGCAGCCCTTATGGGCTGTGGCATGGCCTGGGCTAGCGTTACGGCGAGCTCGGGAACCCTTACGGAAGACTTGGCATCAAGTCCGAGGAAGGGAACGAAATATTTGCGCGTCCATGTTTATTCTAAGGAAGATGGGAATTACAATAATGGGGATGCTATCAAAGGGGCGACGGTAACCGCTAAGATCGCAAGCACGGGAGCGCTACTGGTGAATAAGTGGGAGGAGAACCCGTATACGCTATATGACAACTATGATTACGCTCAGTTTGGTTGCGAGGAAGGTGTCGAATACGAGATAGAGGTAGTTGCTGACGGATATGAGACCCAAACGCAGAGGTGGATTTATAGTGGAGATCTTGATTTGAAATTTATTATGAGACCGGAAGGGGCCGATGAGGGTCACGCTGAACTTACCGGCAGTATTGCCATGGAAGAGAACGGCGACTGGCCCAAGACCTTGAATCTTGCCTTGACCGATGCTTCGGGCAACGTTATTGTGGCTTCGGATTTGAAAGGCACCTATTCATTCCCCAATATAGAGTTGGGCACTGAGGTAAAGTACCATTTGACGGCCTCCACGCAGGCTCCCATCTCCGACCATCCCGATTATATCTTTGTGGAAAGCAACACCAATCCTATGGCATATACCCTGCCTGATGAGGCGGCAACTGCGGTGGTGACCAAAAACCTTACGGTACGCTACCTGGGTACCGACCCGGCCACCGTGGTGGGCGCGGTGCTGGATAAAAACGGGAAGTGCATGGATAAGGTGAATGTAACGATAAGCAACGGGACTATTACCAAAAGTGCAGTAACCAAGAGTGACGCACTCTCTCGATACGCGGACTGCGACAACAATATCTATAAATTTACCGACATACCGGCCGGCACCTATACATTGGAGTATTCCTTGGATGGCTATTATCCGGCCACGCAGGAATATGAGTTTAGCGTCACCGGCCCCGGCCAGATAGTTGTCGTGCCCGCCATCACCCTGACCGCCATACCCATGACAAATTGCAGCTATTACGGCTACCTCACCTATAAGAAAAATTCCCAGGACGTGCCGGTGGAGGGCGCCACGGTAAGCATCTATTCCAATGCGGCGTGCACCGATACTTTGGCCACGGCCGTCACCGATAAAGACGGATATTGGATTAAAGCGGTTACCCGTAGGGGGGGCACGATGTTGTATTTCGATGCCCAGCACCCGGACATCGTGGTGGAGCAGAAAACCTCGCTGACCGTACCGGCGTCGACGCAAAGAAGCCAAGAGGTAAACATCGCCTGCAAGTATTCGGCTCCTGCGGCTTCCCAAGTATCGCTTACGCTCAATGTCAGCCCTTCCACAACAGCCGGTACGATTTCGGGCGCCCTCACGGGAACCTCCTCCGTCGATTCCGCCTCCGAAATCACGCTTACCGCCACGGCCAAGACCAACTACCGCTTCAAGGCTTGGGTAAACGCCAACAAACCTAGCGATACTGTGTCGAAAGACAATCCGTTTACGTTCACGGCAATCCGCGATACCGCCCTCACGGCCGTATTCGTGCGTCTGTGGCCGTTCACCGTGACTTCGAACAATCTGAACTGGGGCACGGTGAGCGGTGCGGCTTCGGGCGACTACGAAGCGGGGCAGACCCTTACGGTGACCGCCGTCCCCAAGAGCGACCTCTTCCGCTTCAAGGGCTGGGTAAAGAGTAACGATACCGTATCGCGCGAGCTTACCTACACCACGCAACCCCTCAGCGCCGCGGTCACGCTCCAAGCTATATTCGTTCCCCTCTACCAAGTGACCTTGGTGGCCGAGCCCGCCGATGGCGGCACGCTTACCGGCGGCGGCCTCTACGAACGGAACCAACGTGCCAAGGTGACGGCCACGCCCAACGCGGGCTATCGTTTCGGTGCATGGATGAACGGCACCACCAAGAGAACCGATAACCCCACCTACACCACGGTCGCCCTGACGTCCGACGCCACGCTGCGCGCCATCTTCGTGCCTACCCGCCAAGTGCAGCTGAGCGCGAACAACAACAGCTACGGCACGGTGAGCGGCGCGGGTACCTTCGACAAGGATTCGATTGTGGAAATCGAGGCCGTGGCCAATGCCGGCCACCGTTTTGTGGCCTGGGTGAGCGGCACCGACACCGTGGCGAAGAAAGCCACCGCCACGTTCCGGCTTAGCCGCGACACGGCGATCGTGGCCGTATTCGTTCCCCGTCATACCCTTACGCTTGCGGCGAATCCTGCCGAGGCGGGCTCGGTGTATGGCAACGGCACCTACGACCTCGGACAAAAGGTTACGGTCGGGGTGGATTTCGCAGACGAAGATGATTACAAGTTCAAGGGTTGGATAGACACGAACAATCCCAGCGATACCGTATCGCGCACGCAGTCGTTCCAATATACCGTCAACGGCAACGCCTCGCTTACGGCGGTGTTCGTGCGTCTTTACGAGCTCACGCTCTCGAAAGATCCTGTCGCAGGCGGCACGGTGACGGGCGCGGGCACCTACGAACAGGGACAGAAAGTGGCCATCAACGCCACGGCCAATGCCAATTACCGCTTCAAGGCATGGGTAAGGACACCCGCCAAGAGCGACACCATATCGCGCCGCCCCGACACCACGGTGACGATGGATAGAGACCGCGGCTATACGGCGGTGTTCGTGCGCACCTTTACCCTTGCGGTGAGCGCCAACGACGCTACCCGGGGTACGGTGACGGGCAGCGGCACCTACGACAACAACAGTAAGGTTACGGTAACGGCCACCGCCAATCCCGGCTACCACTTCATGGGCTGGAAGGACGATGCCGCCTCCACCGAATACGCCTCCACCGAATCCTCCTATACCTTTACGATAAACAGCGCGGCCCCGCTTACGCTGATAGCCGAATTCGTGCCCCTCTACACCCTTACCCTCCAGGTGAACGATGCGGATATGGGTAGTGTAAAGGGTGCGGGTACCTACGAACAAGGCAGGATGGTGACCGTTTCGGCCACGGCCAACGAGGGCTATACGTTCGATAAATGGGTGCGGGGAGATGCCTCCAGCTCGGATATGGCCTCCGACAGACCCTCCTTTAATGTCACGGTCAACGCCGACATCACCCTCACGGCCATATTCTCCGCCAAACCGGTCAATCCCGATTCGGCCAACCTCTATCTTGTTGTCAAGGACAATGTAGGCGGCACGGTGCAGGGAGGAGGCAAATATGAAGCGAACGAAGAAGTGATCATCAAGGCCATCCCCGACCCGGGCTATCGTTTCGAGGCCTGGATGGAGGGCGCCACCGTGGATTCGAAGGATGCCGAAGACACCATCACCATAGGTAAGAACGACCTTACGCTCACGGCCGTGTTCGTGCCTGTGGCCACCCTCAGCATGGAGGTGAACGACAACACAATGGGCTATGTCCAGACGAAAATAGCATCGGGAGCCTGGAATACGAAGAGCTGGCCGGGCAGCAAAACCTACGACAAAGGCACGGTGCTGACGATTTCGGCCGTCTCCAACAGCGAGGATGATTATCTGTTCAAGGCCTGGATGAACGGCAACGATACCGTGTCGAAAGACGCCACCTTCTCGATGACCATGAACCGCGATACCGCGCTCAAGGCGGTGTTCGTGCATGTGTTTACGCTTACGCTCGAAAAGAACTACGACAACAGGGGTGATGTGACCGGCGACGGCACCTACGAAAAAGACCAGCAGGTTACGATAACGGCCACCGCCAAGCCCGGCTTCCGCTTCAAGGGCTGGATGGCCGATCCCGAAAACCCCGATGTATTCGTATCCACCGCGGCCACCTATACGTTTACGATGACCGAAGACCTTACGCTTACGGCGCGTTTCGTGTCCGAATATACGGTTGCGCTGACGGCCGACCCCGCCAGGGGTACGGCTACGGGCGCGGGCACCTACGCTTCGGGCGACAGGGTCACCATCACGGCCACGCCCGTAGACGGCTACCGTTTTGATGCATGGACGGAAAACGGCAATGTGGTGACGCGCGAGAATCCCCGCACGTTCACGATTGCCGCCAACCGCAACCTTACGGCCGTGTTCGTGCCCGATTCCTCCACCCTTATCCTCCGCCTGTCCAGCCCCAACGATCCGAGGGGCTTCATCACCACCGAAGGCGGCGTCCAGGTGACGGGACAGGAGAAAGAGCTTGTCTATAGAAACGGCTCGACGGTTACCGTGACGGCCACGCCCAACGCGGGCTACCGTTTCGAGGCTTGGATGTACTATACCGACACCATATCGAAGCAAAACCCGTACTCGTTTGTGGTAGACCGCGACACGGCCCTGCGTGTCTTGTTCGTGCGCGATTCGGCCACCATTACGTTGGAGGTGAACGATGCCAGGATGGGTACGGTAAAGGGCGCGGGCCGCTTTGCCAAGGGCAACAGCTGCATGATAGAGGCCGAGCCTAAGGACGGCTATGCGTTCGAGGCGTGGAAAGACAAGGCCGGCAATGTGATAAGCGCCGAACCTCATTTCGAAATCGATTTGGTGCGCGACACCGTGCTCACGGCCGTGTTCTTCGCCGATTCCTCCTACCTGCGCCTTACGGTCAACAATGCGGCGAGGGGAACCGTGGAGGGAGAAGGCAGATACCGCAACAACAAGACGGTCACCATCAAGGCCACGCCCAAGCCCAACTATGTCTTCAAGGCCTGGATGAGCGGCGAGACCGAGGTTTCGGATGAAGAGGAATACGAGTTCACGATAAGCTGCGACACCTTGTTCCAGGCTGTGTTTGTATCGGAGACGGGAAAAGTCGATTCGTTCGACGTGGTTCTCCGCGCGGATGCACGGATGGGTAGGGTGGAAGGCGCCGGCCGCTACGAAGAAGGCGAGGAAGTGACGGTGAAGGCCATCGCCAACGAAGGCTATCTGTTCAAGGGCTGGGTGGATAAGGCCGAAAACCCGGTTTCCGACCAGGATGAGTTCCGCTTTACCGTAGACCGCGACACGATGCTGACGGCTGTGTTCGAGGCGCTGCCGAAGCCTCCCGTGCCTGCTGATTCGTTCAACGTGGTTATCCGTGTGGAAGGCCAAGGCACCGTGACGGGCGAGGGTCGCTACGAGGAAGGTTCGGAAGTGACGGTTACGGCTGAGGCCGCCGCCGGCTATGTGTTCAAGGCCTGGAAAGACGGGCAGGTGGAAGTCTGCACCGAGGCCGAATACATCTTTACGCTGACCGAAGACCGCACGCTTACGGCCGTGTTTGTAGAGGAGCCCGTTCCGCCTGTGGCCAACGAAGACGCGGCGCAGGATGTATGGAGCGCGTATGCGGAAAACCATACGCTCGTGTTGCGCAGCGAGGTGGATTGCCGCTATGAGGTGTACACCGTGGCCGGCACGATGTTCAGGCAGGGTCGCAGCAAGGGTGGTGAATACCGTATTACCGTGAATAACAGCGGTCTGTATATCATCCGCCGCACTTCTTCCATCGGTAGTTCCATCAAGAAAGTGATGGTTCGATAGGCCTTTCCTAAGGCATTATAAAAGGGTGGGAATCAAAATTCCCACCCTTTTTTTTTGGTTTTCTCCATAAAATCATACAACTTTGTACCCAGAAAAACAAATATTAACTAAAAACAAACATTATGAAAAAATTTATTATAATGTTGATGGCGGCCCTTTGGGGTTGCGGTCTGGCCTGGGCCGGAGTAACGGTGACAGGTAAGGTAACGGTTACGGGACAAGCTGAGGATTTCGCTAACGGAGCCAAGGTTATCCTGAGCAACGACGACATGCAATTGGTATCTATCGTAGAATATCCTAATTCCTACTCATTCAGCAATGTTCCCGCCGGCACCTATACGATGAGTTGCAAACATCAAGGTTGGGGCTCGACCACGCTTTACGCGGTGGAGGAAATCATTACGGTGGGCGAGGAAAAACTTACGAAAAACCTGGAATTAAGCCAGATGGAGGGAACGTATTATACGTTGACCGTCAAGGCGGGAGTTTATGCGGGCACCAATAGTATGGGAAATCCGAAATACGATCAAGTGGTGGGCGCACAGATAAGTCTTGGAGAAAAGGGCAGTGACAAAAAGGATAAAGGAACGCTGGCGACCAAATACGATGATGTCGTATTCTATTGCAAGGAAAATACCGAATACGAATTGGTGGCGAGGGCTTCCGGCTATAAGACGGTAAAGGAAACGGTTTCCCTTTCCGAGTCTACCAATAAGCAAGTTGTGATGGAAGAGGGAGAGGATGAGACCGAGGAGGGCAACGCCCAACTTAGCGGCATGGCTGTTATGGAAGGGGGCGGTGTATGGCCTGCGGGCTTGTCTATCGCCTTGGGCGACGCTTCCAACAACCTCCTGGCCGTGGTTTCGGATTTGAGCGGAGGCAGCTATTCCTTCCCCAATATCGAGTTGAAGTCTGCGGTAAAGTTCTACTTGACGACCGACATGCAGAATCCCACCTACAACCTTGTCGACGATTATGTCTTTGTGGAAGGTGACGACGAATTCAATCCTCTGGAATATACCATGCCTGCCCAGGCGGGCGAAGATGCGGTGGTGTACAAAAACCTTACGGTACGCTACAAGGGTTCGGCCAAGGCCACCTTGGTGGGCGCGGTGCTGGACGGAACAACCGGAAGGTGCATAGATGGCGTGGAGGTAACGATACGCAAAGGGGAGGCTGCCCCCCAAACTACAACCACCCGGCAGAACTCGACTCTCTCCGGCACGCCCGGCATCGATTGTTCCAATGGCTATGTCTATAATTTTACCAATATGGAGGCCGGCACCTATACGCTGACCTATTCCAAGTATGGCTACGAACCGGCCACGCAGAACTATACCCTTATCATCACCGGTTCCGACCAGAAGTTTGTCGTTCCCGCCATCACTCTGGAAAATAAACCCATGAAAACGTGCACTTTCAGCGGTGACCTCACCTATACGGATGAGGCGACTTCCAAAACCGTGGCGGTGTCGAAAGCCACGGTAACCGCCTATTCCGATGCGGCGGGCACCCAGATATTGGGCTCGACCGCCACCGATACCAACGGACATTGGAGCATGAAACTTACCCGTGAGGAGGGCGATGTGGTGTATTTCGATGCCACGCACGACGATATCGAGGTGGCGAATAAAACCTCGCAGATTGTAAACGACGAGGCCTATACGATAACCATCGTCTTCACGCACAAGGGCTCTGCCCCTCCCGAAGTCGAGAAGGTGACGCTTACGCTCGGTGTCAACAATGCCGACTGGGGCACGGTGACGACGGGCGCGACCGTAGGGACGACCGAATTTGCGAAAGGCACTGCGCTCAGACTTACGGCCACGCCTAATACGGGCTACGCGTTCAAGGCCTGGGTGAGCGGCACCGACACGCTGGCCAAGACTGCCGTATATACGTTTACGATAGACCGCGACACCACGCTTACGGCTGTGTTCGAGGAGAGACAGACGCCTCCCGAAACCGAAAAGGTGACGCTTACGCTCAGCATCAACCATCCCAACTGGGGCACGGTGACGGGCGCGACCGTAGGGACGAACGAATTTGAGAAAGGCAGCGAGGTCACGCTTACGGCCACCCCGAACGAGGGCTTCGCGTTCAAGGCCTGGAATGAGAACGGAGCTACGGTCTCCACCCAGGCTACCTATACCTTTACGTTGAACGCCGACCGCACGCTTATGGTGGAGTTCGCGGAGATAAAGACCCCCACGCCCGATGATCCCGAAAAGGTGACGCTTACGCTCACGGCCAACGAGGCCGCCTGGGGTACGGTGACGGGCGCCGGCCAATACGACAAGGGCGCGCAGGCCACGGCTACGGCCACGGCCCACGAGGGCTATGCGTTCAAGGCCTGGGTAAGCGGCACCGACACGCTGGCCAAGACCGCCGGATACACGTTTACGATAGACCGCGACACCACGCTGATGGCTGTGTTCGAGCAGATGCAGACACCTCCCGTGCCTCCCGTGCCTGTGGATTCGTTCGATGTGACGCTGCGCGTGAACGATGCCGCGATGGGCACCGTGACGGGCGAGGGTCGCTACGAAGAGGGCACGCGCGTAAGCGTCAAGGCCACCCCCAACGAGGGCTATGCGTTCAAGGCCTGGGTGAGCGGCGCCGACACGCTGATCAAGACCGCCGAATTCAGGTTCATCATAAACCGCGACACGACGCTGACGGCTGTGTTCGAGGTGATGCAGACGCCTCCCACGCCTCCCGTGCCTGTGGATTCGTTCGATGTGACGCTGCGCGTGAACGATGCCGCGATGGGCACCGTGACGGGCGAGGGTCGCTACGAAGAAGGCAGCGAAGTGACGGTGACGGCCACCGCCAACGAGGGCTATGTGTTTGTGGCGTGGATGAGCGGCACCGATACGCTGGCCAAGACCGCCGAATACACGTTTACGGTAGTGGGCGACACCACCTTGACCGCCGTATTCAAGTCCGACGGAACGCCGGAGCCGCCTGTGGCCAACGAGGCCCGCGAACAGGACGCGTGGAATGTATATACGGAAGGCCGCACGCTTGTGCTCCGTGGCGATGCCGCTTGCCGCTACGATATATATAATGTGTCGGGCGTCTTGGTGAAGTGCGTGCCCGCCGCCGCCAACGAATGCCGCATCGCTGTGGACAACAGCGGTCTGTATATCATCCGCCGTATGTCCTCCACCGGAACCTCGGTCAAGAAGGTGATGGTACGCTAAGCCTCTGTCTGTATAGCGGATATACGGATATACTAAGGAAATGATAAACTCGCCGAAAAGCCCGCAACGGGCTTTTCGGCGTTTTTTATAGGGCGGGTATCCCCGAGAATGTTTATCTTTACTCATTCAAAACACAACCCAATGAAAAAGATTCTTTTATTCCTTCTGGCAGGGATGCTGGGCTGCGGCCTCGCGGGGGCGCAGAACACGCGGGTTCTCGGCAAAGTTTTGTTGGAGGGTTCGTCCATCTATGTAACGGGCATCGATGTCTCGATTGTCAAGGGCGATTATTCGGACGGTGTCAAAACCGACTACGGCGAGGACTACTACGACCTTCTGCAATGTCCTTACGCCTACGAGTTCCATGTTCCGGAAGCCGGCACCTATGAACTTACCTATTCGTATGGAAATTATGAAACACAGAAACAGCAGATTACGATAGAGGCGGGCGTGGAGCTCTTTATCGCTCCCCCCGTGACGCTCCGGTCGAGGCCGTCCCGCTACACGTTCGGGGGACAACTGCGCTATATTACCTCCGACGGCGAGACGCGGACCGTGGCGGACGCGCGGATATTGTGCTATAAGGATGAGCAGGGAACGGAAACACTGGCGGAAACCGTTACCGATGAAGAGGGGAACTGGCAGGTGGAGGTATCGGCCAAGGCCGGCGACAGGGTGTATTTTGATGCCCTCCATTCCAATATCGTGATTCCCCGCAGAATTTCCGCTACGGCCAACAATCCGTCGGGGCTTAACAATGTGGATATTCCCTGCGAGGAAAAGACCCTCGCCCTGTTGGGTATGGAAACCTGCAAGCTCCGGCAGGTGGGCGCGGCGGATGCGCCGTTGGTGGAGGTGCGCTGGACCTGGCCGCAGGAATTGCTGGACAATTACAGGCGCAAGGAGGGCGAAGGCGTCTACAGGATTACCCGTGTGCAGATTTTCCGCGACCTCGGCGGGGATGCGGGCTGGTCCGAGGTGGGGGTTTTGGATGTGGATGAGTATGAATTGCCCGGCACCTGCTTTGTGGACGGTCAGAAAGACCCGTACCGCCTTTTGTCGGGAAGAACCTATCAATACCGTCTCGACATCACGTACAGGCATCCTAAAATCGGTGTGGTGCGGATGGAGGACCTTTCCCGCCTTACGATAACCTTGGAGGCCGAAGTTCCTCACTACGATTCCGTTATCTTGGAGCTTGAAGCGGACAGACCCGAATGGGGTACGGTGGTGGGCGCGGGCAAATACGAAAAGAACGACCAGGTGGTGATCCGCGCCCAGGCCAAGGAGGGCTATGTGTTCTCCGCGTGGAAGAAGGGCGGGGAAACGGTGTCCGCCACGGCCAAGCATACGTTGGTGATTGCCGAAAACATGAAGCTTACGGCTGTTTTCGAGGAAAAGGATCCGGTTTACGATTCGGCGGACCTGACCCTCGAGGTCAAGGAAGCGGGCTGGGGCACGGTGGAAGGCCAGGGGCGCTATGCCAAGGGCGGAACGGTAAAGATAAAAGCCACGCCCGCAGAGGGTTATCTGTTCAAGGAATGGAGGCAGGGTTCGGTATTCCTTTCCTCGAAAGCCGAATACGAGTTTATCCTGGATTCCACCTGCACGCTTACGGCGGTGTTCGGCCGCGACATCGCGCAGTTGGGCATGACCGACTGCAAGGTCAAGCAGATAGGGACGCGCGTCAACCGCATCTCCTGGAGGTGGCCGCAGGATTTTCAGGACGGGTATGTTGACGAGGAGGGCGAAGGCACCTACGAGGTATTTAGAATCAATGTGTTCCGTCTTGAACAGGGAGATCCCTCCTATACGGAGATAGGGATTGTGCGTACCGAGGCCGGCATGTTGCCTACCACGTTCTTTGTGGACAGCGGTTCGGCCTATCCGCTCATGGTGGGCAAGACCTATACCTACCAGTTGGAGGTGGTGTATGCCAAGCCTCTGCAACAGAGCGTGTTTATTAAGGACGAGGCGCGTCTTACGGTGAAGATGGTGGTGAATCCGGTGGTGGTGCCCGATACCGTGATTCTGGACCTCCGTGTGAACGATGCGGCGATGGGTACGGTTCAGGGAGGCGGTGAATATGCGGAAGGACAGGAAGTTACAATCAAGGCTACCGCCAACGAGGGCTATGCGTTCGTGGCGTGGATGAACCGCAAGGATACCGTATCCACCGAGGCCGAATACAAGTTTGTCTTGGAGGCCGACCTCAGGCTTACCGCCCTCTTTATGAGGTCGGAAAGTTCCGCCAACGAGGTCTGCGGACAGGCTGCCTGGAATGTATATACGGAAGGCCGCACGCTTGTGCTCCGTGGCGATGCCGCTTGCCGCTACGATATATATAATGTGTCGGGCGTCTTGGTGAAGTGCGTGCCCGCCGCCGCCAACGAATGCCGCATCGCTGTGGACAACAGCGGTCTGTATATCATCCGCCGTATGTCCTCCGCCGGTACCTCGGTCAAGAAGGTGATGGTGCGGTAGGGTCGGGCGGCAGGGTCAAGCGGTACGGTATTTGAAAAAATGCCTTAACAAACCCGTATGCTTAAAAATTTGTTGGTGTTTTATTTATCGCTATATGCTAAGGTGATGTAGAGTGCGTTTTTTGTGATTGGTAAGGCTTTGTCGTGAGGTTTTTTGGGGGGAGATTGCCACGATTGGGGTAATATTACATTCCCGAAAAACCTCACGGGTTTGGGATTTTGCGATAAATAACTAAAAACCAATATTATGAAAAAGATTCTACTTTCTTTTTTAAGCCTTTTGCTGTTAGGCTTCGGCCAGGCATGGGCGGGAATAACGATTTCAGGAACGATTACGGTTCAGGGAACTGCGGAACAAAAGGCCTCGCTGAGCGGTATATATCTGATGGTGGGGAACGAATTTGATTTTGCTTCGAAGACGGTGCTCGACCTGTCGGCTTCCACCTATACGGTAACCCTCAATACAGGTGGCGTGATATTTACATTAAATGTGAACGATGAGCCGGGCTTTTTGTTTAGCGATCCGAGTGGCTATTCTCACGACTGGGTGTTTGTCAATGGGAGCTCGCAGGTCAATCCGTTGGTTGTTTCGGCTTCCGGAGACAGGGTGATAGACCTCGTGATAGCGCCTGTGGGCGGTGCCGGTGGCGGCGGTGAAGAAGAAGGCACGGCTTCGTTGATAGGTATGGCCACTTTCGAAGGGCACTACTCGAGTTGTGCGGAAGACATTACCGTGACGATAAGCGACGGCGCTGATTATTCCAAACAGGCCGACACGAAAACGAAAGATGCGTATTACGATAAGTTGGGATGTCCGAGCGCCTATGAGTTCGACAAATTGTTTGTAGGTAAGGAATATACCCTTACCTATTCCAAGGAGGGCTACGAAACACAGACGCAGACGGTTACGATAGAGGAAGGAGAAAACACCGCGCCTGCCGTAACGTTGGAGGTGAAGCCTGCACCCTGTGAGTTCTTTGGCGATATCAAATATCTGGACTTCACGAATAAGAATGTTTATGTGGAGGGTGCCACGATAACCGCCTACGACGGGGATGGCGAGGACGCTACGGTATTGGGTACGGCCTATACCGATGCGGCCGGTCATTGGACCATGACCTTGACATGTAAGAGCGGTGCCACGGTGTATTTCTCCGCCGAGCATCCCAATATTGAGGTGACCGGCAGGACAGAAGCATCTGCATACCAAAAGAGCGGGATACTTGTAAACATTTCCTGCACGGGAAAAATGCCCGATCTGTATGGCATGAAGACCTATAAGGTGAAACAGACCGGCACGGTGGACGAACCCCATGTGGAAATCAGCTGGACCTGGCCGCAGGAACTGCTCGACGATTACAAGACTTCGGAAAGCGCAGGCATCTATCAGATTTCCCGCATCATCATCAATCGCCCGGTGGGCACGGCCGGACTTACGTCGGTAGGCATACTCACGCCCGAAGATTATGCGACTCCTCCCACTTCCTTTACGGACGGAGCCTCCTCCGACTACCGGCTCACCATAGGCTCCACCTATCAATACAGTATCGAAATCGAATACAAGACGCCTTCGGGCAAGGTGTCGATGCCCAACGACGAGGCCCTTACCATCACCCTGACCAGCGAACTGGCCGAACACGATTCGGTGACGCTGACCCTGAACGTGAACGATGCCGCGAGGGGTACGGTGACCGGCGCGGGCAAATACGAAAAGAACGATATGGTGGTGATTAAGGCCACTCCCAACAGCGGATACCTGTTTGAAGGTTGGCGCGAAGGCGAGAACATGATTTCGACCGAAGCCGAAACGACCGTCCGGCTTACCCAAAACAGAACGCTCACGGCCGTTTTCGCTGTCCGTCCCCCGATACTCGATACGGTAACGCTGACCGTGAACGTGAACGATGCCACGATGGGTACGGTGACCGGGGGAGGCCGCTATGCCAAGGGCGAGCAGGTGACCCTTGTGGCCACGCCCAAGGCCGGATATGCTTTCAAGCAGTGGAAAGCGGGCAGCGTGGTGCTTTCGTCCAAGGCCTCCTATACGTTCATCGCCAACACCGACAGCACGATTACGGCGTTCTTCGGACGCAAGATAGAGTATAGAGGCATGGTAAACGCCCGTGCCCGGCAGACTTCCGCCAGCAGCATACGTCTGGATTGGGCTTGGCCGCAGGAACTGATAGACGATTATAAGAAGGCCGATGGCTCGGGCATCTACGAAATCTCGATGATTTCCATCATGCGCAAGGCCGACGGCCAACAGAACGCCGATAACGTCGGCAACATACATCCGAGCACCTATACCTTGCCGGCCACGTACTATGTGGACAACAGCTCCACCGACAGGCCGCTGGTGGTGGGAATGACCTACACCTACTATATGGAAGTGAACTACTCGGCCCCCGATTACCAGTCGGTTACCGTCAATAACGACGGCAGCGCCGAAAGCCTTACGGTGACGATGGCGGCGGATGTGGAGCCGATTCAATACTACACGCTTACGCTGACGGTAAACGATGACGATATGGGGAGCGCCTCGGTGGTGGGTGCCAACAACCAATATGAGGCAGGCGACGAGGTTACGGTGACGGCAGTGGCCAAACCCGGCTATATGTTCCAATGCTGGAAAGAGGGCGAGGACACGGTTTCCACCGCCAATCCCTACCAATTCACCATTACCGGCAACCGCACGCTTATGGCTGTATTCGTGGCGGAGCCGGAAGCCCAGAAGGTAACGTTGACCCTGAACGTGAACGATGCCGCGAGGGGTACGGTGACCGGCGCGGGCGAATATGTGGAAGGCAGCGAGGTCACGCTTACGGCCATACCCAACGAGGGTTATGTTTTCGAAGCCTGGAAAAAAGGCGAGGAAACGGTTTCCACCAGCGCCGTCTATAAGTTTACCCTGAACGAAGACCTTACGCTTACGGCCGTGTTCGCCGTAAAGCAGGCCGAAGAGACCGAAGTGACCATCACGCTTGATGTGAACGATGCGGCGATGGGTAAGGTGACCGGTGCGGGTAAATACACCAAGAATACGCAGGTTACGGTGACGGCTACCGCCAACGAGGGGTATGTGTTCAAGGGATGGATGGAAAACGAGCAGATGCTCAACGCCGAGGCCACCTACAGGTTCATGGCGCAGACCGACCGCAGTCTTACGGCGGTGTTCGAAGTCAAGACAACGCCGGTGGTTCCCGATTCGTTCAACGTGACGCTGCGCGTGAATGATGCCACGATGGGTACGGTGACGGGCGAGGGCCGCTACGAAAAGGGTCAGAACGTGACCATCAAGGCGATCGCCAATACCGGCTATGTGTTTGTGGCCTGGATGAGCGGTGCCGACACGCTGGACAAGACCGCCGAATACACGTTTACGGTGGTGGGCGACACCACCTTGACCGCCGTATTCAAGGCCGACGGAACGCCGGAGCCGCCTGTGGCCAACGAGGCCCGCGAACAGGACGCGTGGAATGTATATACGGAAGGCCGCACGCTTGTGCTCCGTGGCGATGCCGCTTGCCGCTACGATATATATAATGTGTCGGGCGTCTTGGTGAAGTGCGTGCCCGCCGCCGCCAACGAATGCCGCATCGCTGTGGACAACAGCGGTATGTATATCGTGCGCCGTATGTCGTCCGCCGGAATTTCGGTGAAGAAGGTGATGGTACGCTAAACCAAGACATAGATAACGATGATGAATTTGAAAGCCTTGTTTTCGGGGATGGCGGTCGCTTGCGCGACCGCCATCCCCGTCGGCGCCCAGGAGTCCATTCCTTGGTGCTATCCCGACACCGTCACCAAGGTGTCTACCGCCGGCAACGGGGGCGTTTACCTCTATACGTTCGACGATAGGGGTAACGCCTTGGTTACCGAATATATCGAGACCGGAAGAAACGGAAATCAGACCCCGGTTCAGAAAATCACCGCCACCTACAACCGTTTCGACCTGGTGGATACCACGGTCAATTATATCTGGAAAAACGGTGGCTATGTGCCCTCCGCGCGCAAGACAGCCTCTTACGACGCGCAGGGAAACCATATCTTTCTTTTGAACGAGAAATACAGCGAGCTCTCCGGACAGTGGACTGCCGAAAGCCGCTACACCTATACCTACAACGACAGGAACCTCAAGACGGCCACCTTGGTGGAAAAGATTTCCGATACCCGCCCCGACCAGTGGGTCAACTCGGAAAAGGCCGGCTACACCTACGATGCCAAGGGGCACGAACTTTCTTACGAGCATTATGTATGGTCGGGTTCGGACTGGGCGCACTACCGCAGCGTGTTCAGCAAATACGAGAACGACTTGCTGGTGGAGGAATCCGGCAAGGGGCTCGACAGCGAAAGCAATTTTTCGGATACGTACAGGATGAGCTATACCTATAACGCCGCGGGCAAGCCGGTGGAATGGCTCTACGAGGTTTATGAAAACGGGGGCTGGGAAAAGAGCGACCTCCGCCGTTTCTACTACGATGCCGACGGATACGACACGATGTACATCAGCTATCAATGGAACCTGTATCAGACCTTGCAATGGGACTCGATCGTCAAGGAGGTCTACATGAACCGTCCCGACGGGCAGCGTCTCCGTGTGGAGCATTACACGGCCGAGGGTGCGGATCTCGGAGAATGGTTCCTGGCGGTTGTGATGGAATACGAATACAACGCAAGCGGTCGCCGCACGGCCTATAACTACGGCATCTACAACCGCGAGGATGGCGGTGATTTCCGTTACGAATTCGAGCTGAACGAGAACAACGACGACCTGCGCGCCACCTGCTTTGTCAAGCAGGGCGAGGACTGGGTGCCTGCCAACAGAGCCAACCTGGAGGCGCAGTATCACGACGGCACGGAGATTCTCTATGCCAACGAACCTATGCACGAGATAACGGTGCACTACAAGAGCGGCACCAAATCGCCGATTCCCGACGATGTGGCCAATGCGTCTTGGAAAACGGCGCCGGATTTTTCGGTGCGCGTATATCCCAATCCCGCCCGTGAGATGCTGCGCGTGGAAGTGGAGCAGGAGGGGCGCTTCGATATGGCCCTGTTCGATTTTTCGGGCAGGAAAGTGGAGAGCCGGCGCGGCGTGCGGCAACATACCGTGTTCGACGTGTCGCGTTATCATGGCGTGTATGTGCTCCGTGTGGAGAAAGACGGGGCGGCGGTATCGCGTAAAGTGGTCATCCTTTAATCGTAAATAATCAAAACAAACAATATGAAGATTCGAAAGTATTGGTTGTCGGCGGCCCTGTCTTTTCTCGGCATCGCCGCTTCGGCATGGGCTCCGGCCGGCACGCCCCAGGCGTGCCGGCCGGAGGTGAAACAAATCCGCGACGATCGGGTTTCGTTGGTATGGAATACGGTGGAACCGGTCTACGGTATCTTCGACGATTTCGAAGGTCATTCGGATTTCGCCATCAACTCGCCCGGACAAGTGGGGTGGAGCTATTTTGATATGGACCACGCCCGCACCGTGGGCATCGGTGAGTATGTCTACGAAAACTCGGGTTCGCCTATGGCTTTCATGGTATGGAATCCCTCCAAGACCATACCTGCCTACACCTACGACAAGGCGCAGCCGCACAGCGGAAAAAAATGTCTGGTGTCTATGGCCACTTCCAACGAGGCGAGGCGCAACGACTGGCTGATCAGTCCCGACCTGGCTCCGCAGAACTTTACCGACGACATCACGCTGTCTTTTTGGGCGCGCGCCCTCACGGCCTCCTACGGCGAGGAATTGGTCAAGATCGCTTACTCCACCACCGACAAGGACATCAATTCTTTTGTCTTCCTCGACAACGGGGCGGCCACGTCGATTCCCGAAAGTTCGAAGGAACATCCCGACATGTATTTCTATTCGTTCCGCATACCCAAGGAAGCCCGCTATGTGGCCATCAACTGCGTCACCTGGAGCGGACACGCCTTGTTTATCGACGACGTGGTGATTGCCTCCAACAAGGTCAATCCCACCAAATCGGCGCACAACTACCTGACGGGTTTCAACCTGTATCGCGACGGGGTGAAAATCAACGAAACCCTGATTACCGAACATGCCTATACCGATGTGGTTCCCACTTTCGGCGACCATACCTATCAGGTGGAATCCGTCTTTGAAACGGGCGCTCCCGTAAAAGGCGAGCTTGTGACCATAAACGTGCCCAACATCCACCTGCTGCCTTTTGTCGAGAACTGGGAAAGCTACGAATTCGAGACCAATTTCTGGGAAGTCTCGTGTCCGGCGACCGAGGCGACGTGGACCAACAAATGCTTTTGGAAGATGGACTATCTCCAAAAGACCTTGTACAACGAATCGGCTTCGTTCTATCCCTCGGGTCTGACGGATTACAAGGATTACTGCCTCACCAGCATGGAGTTCGACGCCACCGGTTTGGACGGGGTGATGCTGTGCTACGACCTGGCGCTGTATGCCTATACGGGTTTCGGTTCGGTGAGAGGCGAGGAAAAGATGCTGCTCGAGGTGTTCGACGGCACGCAATGGATAAAGGTGGACGAACGGACCGATGCCGCCGGGCATTTCGGCTATACGCGTTTTTATGTGGACCTGACCTCCCAGGTGGCGGGCAAGAAATTCAAGATCCGTTTCAACGCCCAGGGCAAGGATTGCTACAACATCATCGAGTGGTATATCGGTTATGTGAGGATTTATGAAAAAGCCAAGGCCAACGTTTCGGGTACGGTGCTTTGCGGCACGGAGCAGGTGGCGGGCGTCACGGTGACGCTTACCAGTGCGGAAGAAGATGTCTATACCGCCACGACCGCGGCCGACGGCACCTATTCGATTCCGAACGTGGATGCGGGTTCCTATACCGTGGAGGCCAACTTGAAGGGCTACAATCCCTACAAGCAGGCCGTGACCGTCAACAAAGGCAGTCAGACCGTGGATATCGCCATCACCCGTCCCCAGGTCGCCTTGGCTTCTGCCTCGCAGTCGCACACCTTGGCGGCGGAGGCCACCGAAAACGGCACCATCAGCCTGAGCAACACGGGCAACGGCGGTTCCCGGGTAGGCATGTGGATAGACTATCAGCAGAAGACCGTTTCCGCCGCGCCGTCGTTCGAAACGCTCAAGACCTTCAATCCCTCCGACATCATGCAGGCCTCCATCGCTTTCGACGGCGAGTATTTCTATATGGCGCAGAACGATGAATACGTCAACGATGCCCTTATCTACAAATACGACAAGGAGGCCAATTTCCTGGGCACTTTCATGCCCAACATCCATCTGCGCCGCTGGTTCGCCATGGCTTACGACGGAGAGAATTTCTATTCCGTGCATGGCGACAACATCATCCGCATCATCAACATGAAGCAGGGTATCCTCTTGGGCGAAATCCCCACCGGAATAGACGGTCTTTGCCATATCGCCTACGATGAGCTCCGCGACGCTTTTTGGGTGGGTTCGCTCAACACCTTGGCGTTGGTGGGCAGAAACGGCGAGACTTTGGTGAACGAGATAGGATACAGTACCGAACAGGTGCTGTTCTCGGGCTCCGCCTACGATCCCTATTTCAAGGGCGGCCCCTGTCTGTGGATCATGGACCGTTCGCGCGGCAACCATCCCTCCACCACGCTCACCAAAGCGGTGATTCGCCGCATCGACCTTACCGATATGCAGGTCAAGGACGATTATTCGTTTCCCTGCGACCAATGGCCCGGTTTCCAATATGGCAACAATGTCACCGGTCCCGTCTGGGGTGAGGGTCTTTTCGGCACCACGCGCTACAAAGAGGGGCATTTTGTGTTGATGGGTGTCATCATGTCCGCGCCGGGACTGGTGGGCATCGTCGATATGTATGAGGTGCCCGACTGGCTCAAGATGAACGAATACGGTTTTGATGTGGAGGCCGCCGGCAGCAAGCAGGTTTCCTATACGGTGGATGCCGCCTCCCTGCGCGAGAACGATACGCGCAAGGCTACGGTCACTTTCCGTATGGATCCCTATGCCGCTCCGTTGCAGTTTGAGGTGACCGCCACGGTGAACGCCAAGGCGCAATACGCCAAACCGCTTGCGTTGCGGGCGGTGGTGGAAAACGAGGAGGCCGCCAGGCTTACGTGGACCGCGCCGCAGGCCGCCACCGCGCCGGCAAGCTACAACATCTACCGCGACGGCGAAAAGATAGCTTCGGCCACGGCCTTGACCTATACCGACAACAACCTCAAGATAGGGGCGTATTCGTATGCGGTTTCGGCGGTCTATGCCGGAGGCCACGAATCGGCTCTGAGCAACGAAGCCAAAGTGAACGTCAGGGTGGGCGCCGCCTGCTATGCGCCTTTCGGCCTCATCGCCACCAACGTGAAGAACAACTCCATCTCCCTGCTGTGGAAGGATCCCTCGGAAGCGGGTACGCAAGCCACTTCGCTCCGCTGGGACAACGGTGTCAATGCGGACGGTATCGTGGCCGGGGGTGACTTTATGGGGGCGGTATCCTGGTCGCCGCAAGACCTGGAACCCTACCGCAACATGAAGCTCAGCATGGTTTCTTTCGTGCCCATGACCCGCAACGCCGACTTTACCTTGAAGATTTTTGAGAACGATGTGTTGGTGCACAGCCAAAAGATAGAGAAGACGGATATAACGCCCAAGAAGGTGGTGTATGTGGTCTTGAACAAAGACTACGTGATCAACAACCGCAAGGACCTCAGGGTAGGTATCGAATGTTCCAATTTCCGTCCGGCCGACGACAACGACAATCTGGTGTTGGGTGTGGATGCCGGCCCGGCGGTGGACAAGAAGGGCAACTGGCTTTATATGAGCGCCTACGGTTGGTTTACCCTCGGTGCGGCGGGCGTTTCGGACGCCAACTTCAACATCGCGTTGGAACTCGCCCCCAAGACCGCGGCCGAATCGCCGGCCAAGGGCTTCAACATCTACCGTAACGGTACCAAAATCACCGCCACACCGGTAACGGGAACCCAATACAGCGACCCGATGACCGTGGCGGGTCTCTATACCTACACGGTGACGGCCCTGCACGACAACGGCGAATCCTACGCCTGCGCCCCGGCCTCCGCGCGCATCGTGGACATCAAGGCCCACGACGCGCCCGAAGACCTGTCGGCGCGCATCTCGATGAACCGCGATGTGAAACTGCATTGGAACTATCCCAACACGCGCGTGACCAAGGCCGCCTACAAGCCTTTCAGCTACATCAGCCACTTCGACGTGACGCAGTCCAACGAATCGGCGGTGGCTACCGACGGAAAGTTCATCTACACCTCCCACCGCAACCGCAGCGGCGTATTCCATAAATACGACATGGAAGGCCAATTTCTCGAAACCTTTGAGATAGAGGGTGTGGGCATGATTTCCGACCTGACCCACGACGGCACCTACTTCTATGCGGGTGGCGCGAGCAAGACCATCTACCGCCTCGATTTCGAGAACCGCCGCTTGGTAGATGAAATCACCGTTACCGAAACGGCCCGCCACCTGGCCTATATTCCCGATCTCAACAACGGCAACGGCGGTTTTGAAATCGGCGACTGGACCACTTCCTATTTCGTAAGCATGACCGGTGCGTATCTCGGCAGCGGTTATACCGGATTGGACGGTGCTTTCGGCGCGGCCTACCACGAGGGCAAGCTCTATTATTCGCAGCAGGGAAGCGCAGGATTGTGCGAGGTGATGGAGGTGGATTTCACCACCCTCAAACCCACCGGCAACAGCGAGGACCTGAGCGATTCCAAGCTTCTGAACCTGAATGACAATTCCCTTTCGGGCGGTCTGGATCTGTATGTGGCTCCCAACGGAACGGCGGTGCTCCTGCTGTCCATCCAGCAGCCTTCGCCCGCGCGCAACAAGATTGTTTTCCTGGAAGCCACGCGCAACTACTATGTATCGGGCTTCAACATATATCGCGACGGAAAGAAAATCAACACCGACGCGGTTCCCACGCGCGATTACGTCGATGTGGTGACCACGCCCGGCAACTACACCTATACGGTGTCGGCCGTCTATGTGGACGAGCAGGAAAGCGCCAAGAGCAATCCTGTGGCGGTCAAGATTGTGACGCCCACCCGTTGCGAGGCGCCCGTGGAGGTGGAGGCCTATGCCGACAAACGCGACGTTTGCTTGCAGTGGACTTCGGTACTCGACAGGGAGAACCGTGGCGACGACATGGAATCCTACACGCATCTGGCCACCGGCACGGTGGGCAAGTGGATTACCGTGGACGGCGACGAATACCCGGTATATGAGGACGAGAACTTCAGCTTCGGAGGCATGGACAATGCCCGCACTTTCTTTGTCCTCGACGAAGAAAAGATAGGGGAGCGGAATTCCGGATATGCCTATTCGGGTACCAAATCGTTCGTTTGTCTGGGCGCATGGGACGAAAACTTTGTGTACAAGAACAACGACTGGCTCATCACCGAGGCCTCGACCGCCAATGCCGCCTGGGTTTCGTTTATGGCGCGTGGCCTGTATGCCGGGCAGAAGGAACGTTTCTACATGGCTTACAGCACGATGGGCCCCGATACGAGCAACTTCATCCACATGACCGCTTTCGCCGAAAGGGTGGATTATCTCTGGACCCGCTTCACGTATCAGTTGCCCGAGGGTGTCAAATATGTGGCCATCCATTATACTTCGGAGGACGGCAGGGCCTTGTTTATCGACGACATGAGCATGGGCACCGGCTCCTGTCCGTTCACGACCGTCAGCGACTATGCCTCCGATGAGGAACTGACCGAGGCCGTGGTAGGGTACTACATCTATCGCAATGGCGTGCGCCTCAATTCCGAACCGCTCAAAAGCTGTTCGTTCTTTGACGGAAACCTTGCCAACGATACCTATACCTACGAGATACAGGCGCTCTACAACACCTCCTGCGAGAGTGCCAAGAGCGAACCGGTAAAGGTGAATGTGGACTACGAATATTGCTCCGCGCCCGAAAACCTGAAAGCCAGGGTTTCCAGCGGCAATGTCGTTCTCTCGTGGAGCGAACCGAGCTACGACGCAGACAAGGAACTTACCTATATCAAGAATCTGGATGTATCCGATGTGGCGGGCTTTACCGTGGCGGCCACCTACTATGTGGCCTGCAAGTGGGATGCCGCCGACCTGATGGGTGTGTTCGGCTATCGCATCAAGTCTGTGGCCGCGGCTTTCGCCGAGGCTCCCTCCGCGCTCTCGCTGTTGATTTATCAAGGCGGCGAGGTGGTGTACGAACAGGATGTTCTGGACTACTGCACGGATATGTTCTCGGTTTACGAACTGGCTCAACCCTATCAGATTGACTTTTCGAAAGACCTGATGGTGGCGTTCCGCATCGAAGCCGAAGCGGGCGTGGGCACGATGCTGTGCACTCCCGATGTTCCCGACAACGGATACAGCAACCTCTTTTCCGAAGACGGAAAGAACTTCTTCTCCGTATACGGCACGTGGAGCGGCAACTGGTTCATGGTTGTCTCGCTGGATATGCCGGCACGGTCGGGCGGCGACCTGGAGGGCTACCGCGTCTATCGCGACGGTGAGCTCCTGACGCAGACTCTGCTGCCGAACACCACCTATACCTATACCGACAAAGAGATCGAGGACGGCACCTACCGCTATCAGGTGGCGGCCGTCTATACGAGTTGCGGCGAAAAGCGCAGCAATACGACGGCCACGGTGACGGTGGGCAACGAAACCGAAGAGGAATACCTGCTTTCGGTCTGGCCGAATCCCGCCCGGGAAACGGTTTGGATTGCGGGCGAATACCGCAAGCTGGAAATCTTGGATATGCAAGGCAAGGTGCGTCTTACCCAACCCGCCGGTAAAGACGGGCAATTGGATATAAGCGCGTTCCCTGCCGGAGTCTACTTCATGCGCTTCGAAACCGCGCGTGGACAAAAAATAAGGAAACTGGTTGTTTGGTAATACGTTGTTTCCTTGGGGGGCGGCGCAAGCCGCCCCTTTTTTTTATCCTTTCTTGTCGGAAATCAGCCTTGTATTTTCTTGAAGAAACTGAAATGCACCTTGCCGTAGCGGCGCTCCTCGATGCAGCGGGGGTCTTGCTGGAAATTATTGGCCGCCGAATGTTCGAGAATGAAGATACCCTCGGGCTCCAGGCAGTCGGCACCCAAAACCTTGTCGGGCAGGGAGGCGATGTCGGGCAGCTGATAGGGAGGGTCGGCGAAAATCATGTTATAGCGGAAGCGGCAGCGTTTGAGATAGTCGAAGGCGTCTTGTTTAAAAACGTGTAGGTTCTCCACGCCGAATTTGGCGGCGGTTTCACCGATAAAGCGGGTGCAGCCGCTGTGGTTGTCGACGGCGTGCACAAGCTCCGCGCCCCGCGACACGAATTCGAGCGAGATGCCGCCTATGCCCGCAAACAGATCCAGAACCCGCAGTTCGTCCCATTCGACATGGTTGTTGAGGATATTGAAAAGACTTTCCTTGGCCGCGTCGGTGGTGGGGCGCGTAGGCAGATTGTCGGGGGCGTGAAACCGCCTGCCTTTTAGTTCGCCGCTTACAATACGCATCGCTGCAAGACTTTACAGACAACAAAAATATCGGTCGTAGGGCATTTTCTGCGGAAAACGCGCCTCGCTGGGCGCGGGCAGATAGGTGGCGTTATACACCTGCCGTTCCAGTTTCGACAGCAGATTGTCCTGCTCGGCGGTGCCGCACAGATAGAGCGCCACCGAACCCAGGTCGAGTTTCAGCTTGTTGAGGGCGTAGAGGAAATAATACAGCAGGTTGTCGAAATCGGGGTAGGGGAAGGTGTTGATGAACAGCAGCCCTCCGTCGTTCACCACCACGAGGTCGAACTCGCTCGCGCGGGTGTGGAGCACCACGTGCAGGGGAAAGCGCTTGAACGTGCGCCGCAAGCGGAACGCCTCGTTTATCAAATAGTTATAGATGCTGCAAAAGCCTATGGAACTGCTTTCCTGCCAATAGATGGTCTGCGCGGCTTTGAGGTATTGGGCGTTGAAGGCCGAGAGGATATACGAGGCGGTGTTTTCCTCGCTTTCCAAGGTCAGACATTCGCGTCCGTTGAGTTGGAAAAGGGCTTCGAGATAGCCTTTGCCGTGTTCGGCCTCGTAGAGTTTCTGCGGCACGAGGGTGGATTTGGACTCCTGTACGCTGAATATACGGCGTCCGTAGTGGAAAGAGGGGTCCAAAAGCTTCTCCTCCCGCAACAGGTCCTCCACCTTTTCGGAAAAGGTGCGGTCGGAGGGACTGAACGTGTATTCGGCCAGCGCCAGCGGGGTGCGGTCGATTTCGCGGCAGACCCCGAAACGGATACCGAACTGTTGCAGGTTGACGCAAATCCGCAATTCGGAATCCTCGAAATTGGCGATATTGGGATTGATGACGCGCTCGGCGCAACGGATGTCCTGCCTCATCTTCGCCAGGATTATTCCCAGTTACCCTCGGTGATGGCCTCGGTCATACTGCCCACCTTGATGCCGGGGTAGCGGTTGTATTTCTCGGCGGCGGCGATTTCGTTCACCACCAAGCGTTCGTCCATATTCTCAAGCAGATCCTCGAAAGGCACACGGGCTTCGAACACCGGCACCTGATAGCCGCTCTTGGTGATGAAACCCGCGTCCATCGTAATGGTCTTGCCGCTCTTGTTGAAGGGCACCTTGAACAGTTTGTCGAGGAAAGCGGCCTTGTCGGTCTCGTTCGGGAAAAGAATGGTGAAAGCGTTGTCGGTAAAGGTCTCGCGGCTCACGATACCCAGTTTCACCGCTTCTTCTTCGGTGAGCGAGTCGGGCACGGTACCGATCATCTTCACATAGGGAATCTCGCCGTCTTGCAGGAACATGATAAGGCTGTCGGGCGTGGAGATATAAGCGTTGAAGGCTTTCTTATAGGCTTGCTGCACGGTGCGGATGTTCTTCATCTTCTCCACCAGGCGTTCCGAACGGATGGCTTTTTCCTGTTGGAACTTGACCGGTTGCATGATGCTGCGGTAGATGAGGATGGCCAATACGATGGCCACGACAATCAAAACGATCTGGATGCCTAATTTTACGCTACGTTTCATTATTCTTTCTTTTTTGTGCTGTATCAGCGACGCAAATGTAGAAAAAATTATGGAAATCCGGGCTATGGAAAAACGGGGACGGGGCGTCTCGAAAAAATGGCTAAATTTGTGGTGTAAACGGAAAATTTTTTATGAATATTGTTCAGGTCAATCTCAATTCGGAGGTGGGGCGTCTGCGCAGGGTGGTGCTGCACCGTCCGGGCATGGAGTTGGAGCAGATGAGCCCTTCCACGATTCACGAGGCTTTGTACAGCGATCTGCTGAACACGGAAGTGGCGCGCAAGGAGTACCGGCAGCTGGAGGGCGTGTTGAAGGAGGTCTGCCCCGTGTTCCATATCGACGACCTCGTGGTGGAGGCTTTGCGCGAAAGCGCCGAAGCCAAGCGTTTCATTCTCGACTATTTAGCAAGGAATCCCGAAACGGAATCCTGGGCGAAAGAAGACCTTTCGGATGAGGAGCTTGCGCAACGCCTGATTGCGGGCGTGCCGGGAACCCGCTTCAATCCGCTTTACAACCTTTACTTTACCCGCGACATCGGCGTCTGCTTCAACCATCATGCCATGCCCACCCACATGGCCACCCACGTGCGCTCGCGCGAAATCCTGCTCACCGACCTCGTCTATCGTCATCATCCTTTCTTTACGCAAAACGCCTCCCACGTCAATCCGTGGGGAAAGGTGGACGCCGACACCCGATTGGAGGGTGGCGATTTTCAGGTGTGCGACCGCGATGTGTTCGTGATAGGGCAGGGGGCGCGCTCCAACCGCAAGGGCGTGGAGGCCTTCATCTCCGTCAAGCGGCAGGAATCGCCTCTGTTCTACGTGATTCTGCAGGATCTGCCTATGGTGCCAGAGTCGTTCATTCATTTGGACATGGTGTTCACTTTTTTGAGCCGCCACCGTTGCATGGCCTACAAGCCGCTCATCATGGGACAGAACCAATACGCCACCCGTCTGCTCAAAGTGGAGGGCGGGCATATCTCCGAAACGGTCTTCGATACCATTTTCGATGCCTTGCGCAGCATAGGACACGACTACGAGCCTGTTTTCTGCGGCGATGACGAGGGTTTCTATCCCGACCGCGAGCAGTGGCACAGCGGGGCTAATTTCTTTGCGTTCGCGCCGGGCAAGATTATGGGCTACGGCCGCAACCTCCATACGATAGAGGCCTTGTCGAAGGCGGGTTTCGAGGTGGTGCCGGCCTGGGATGTGGTGGACGGAAAGGCCCGTGTGCAGGTGGAAAACGAGGACAAGCCTGTGGTATATACGCTCGAGAGTTCGGAGCTGGTGCGGGGCGGCGGCGGTTGCCGTTGCATGACGATGCCTGTGAGCCGCGAGGATTTATAGAATAAGGGGGGATGATGCGGGTCGGGGTGATTACGTTTCCGGGTTCGAACTGCGACGGGGATATGTTCCGTGTGCTTTCGGAGGTCTTGCGGCAGGATTGTGTGCGCTTGTGGCACAAGGAGGCCGATTTGAAGGGCTGCGGCTGCGTGGTGCTTCCCGGAGGTTTCTCCTACGGCGACTATCTGCGTCCGGGCATCATCGCCCGTTTTTCGCCCGTCATGGACAGGGTGCTGGATTTCGCGCGCGAGGGGGGGCATGTGCTGGGGGTCTGCAACGGTTTTCAGATTCTCTGCGAGGCGGGGCTTCTGCCGGGAGCGTTGTGTATGAACGAGGGGCGGAAATTCGTGTGCCGGAACGTGTATCTGAAAGCGGAGGGCGGACGGACGGCGCTTGTTCCGGGGCAGGTGCTCAAAGTGCCTGTGGCACACGAGGCGGGGCGGTATTTCGCCGATTCGAAGACGTTGGAGAGGATGAACGGAAAGGGACAGATTCTGTTTCGGTATTGTGATGAAAAAGGGGGGATGAACGTGGGGGCGAACCCGAACGGGTCGGTGGAGAATATCGCGGGCATCTGCAACGAGAGGGGCAATGTGTGGGGGCTGATGCCGCATCCGGAGCGTTGCGCCGAGCAGGTGTTGGGCAATACCGACGGGCGGAGGTTGTTGGAGGGTTGGTTAAAAACGATACGATAGCGGTATGTTGGGTCTACGGTATAGTGCATGTGTGCGTGAGGCGGGTTGCGACGAGGCGGGGCGCGGGCCTTTGGCGGGGCCGGTGTTCGCCGCGGCGGTGATGTTTCCGCCCGATTACAGGCATCCTGAACTCAACGATTCCAAGAAGTTGAGCGAGAGGCAGCGGGAGGCGTTGCGCGAGGTGATTATGCGGGATGCGTTGACTTATGCCGTGGCGAGGGTGGAGGCGGAGGAGATAGACAGGATGAATATCCTGAACGCGTCCATCCATGCGATGCACTTGGCGTTGAAGGGCTTGGATCCGCAGCCGGAGTTCATCACGGTGGACGGCAACCGTTTCAAGCCTTACGGCAAGGTGCCGCATGTGTGCGTGGTGAAGGGGGATGCGCTCTATCTGTCGATTGCGGCGGCCTCGATTCTGGCCAAGACGTTCCGCGACGACTGTATGCGGGCGCTCGATGCGGAATATCCGCAGTATGGTTGGGCGGGAAACAAGGGCTATCCTACGGAAGCGCACTATCGGGCGATTCTGGAGCACGGCCCCACACCCTACCACCGCCGCTCCTTCCGCTTATATAAGGAGCTGACGTTGTTTTGAGTAAATAGTAAATAATAAATAGTAAATACAGGAATGTCAACAAAACCGACCACGGTGAAAGGCACCCGCGATTTCACGCCCCTGCAGATGCGCCGCCGCAACTATATCTTCGACA
>CAZEOJ010000003.1:4242-36700 GCA_964513825.1 uncultured Bacteroidaceae bacterium | reverse complement strand
CCATACGTCAAAAATACAAATCTTGTTTATTTCCCGAAACTGAATAAATTTACACTTTGTAATTATCCTAATTGCAATTATTAAAAACACCCTTATGAATAAATTTTATTCTATTCTCCTGTCTTTTATGACAGTATTGATTTCGGCGGGCAACGCTTTTGCGTTCTCTTCGGAGAATAGCGGAATGACTACGGCTCCCTCCCGCAAGGCCAACGCCACCGTAAAGTTCCGTACCGATGCTCCGGCGGGAACCACGTTGCGCATCCAATGCCAACCCTTCAACGATCAGGAAATCAGCGGTCTGAAAAAAGGGACTTATGTAGGAGAATATATTGTGGAAGATCCTGCCCAAGAGGTCACCATCACCGGCAAACTCGAACAACTTGAATGCTACGGTGCGCAAATCACCGAAATTCAACTCGATGCTCCCGACCTCTTTATCTTGAAGTGCTACAAAAACAAAATCAGCACCCTCGATCTTTCCCAATGCCCCGAATTGGCACGTCTGGAATGCGGCAACAACCTCCTCACCGAACTCAATGTACAGGCCTGCCCCAAACTGGAGCACCTGTATGTGGAAAACAACCGACTCTCGAGTCTGGATTTGAGCCGTCACGACAAACTGACGGAACTCTATTGCCAGGAAAACAACCTTTCCTCGCTCACCTTGAAATGTCCTGAGCTTTCGTTGCTCCACGCGCATAAGAACCATCTCGCCGACCTCGATTTGAGTCAAAGTCCGAAACTGGATTATGTGTTTCTGTTTTCGAACCGCATCACCGACAAAATGGACGATGTGATGGCCAAACTGCCTTCGGTGGGATCGGGATACATCTATATCGTGAACTCCCGCGACACAGCCGAGAAGAATATCTGTCTGATGAAGCATGTGGCGGCGGCCGCCCAACAGGGTTGGGCCACTTTCGACTATCTGGACGGCATCACCCATCCTTCCGGCTATATCGGAGCGTTTTACAGGGGTGCCGATTACGAAGCCGAAGTGGGCGAGGGTTCCATTTATTTCACCACCGAGAAGGCCGTGGGCTCCACCATCAACCTCGAACTCACCATCGGAAGTGAGACTGTGCAGATTGAGGGGATACAGGAAGAAGGGCCCTATTCGGGAGCGCAGACCTATACGCTTACCTCACAGGAAATCACCATCCACGGACAAGTCACCAAATTCGTCGCCAATAGCGACAGTCTTTCCTCCCTTACCATCGAGAATCAACCCAAACTTAACTGGGTGGAGTGTTCCGATAACCTTATCGAAGCCCTTTATCTGCAAAATTTCGGAAGCCTCACCACCCTGTTGGCGCAAAACAACAGACTGAAGGTGTTGAATCTTTCGGGCGACACGGCACTGACCCGTGTGGAATGTTATCAGAATGATCTGAAAGGTATCGCCATGACGGCTTTCGTGCGCTCGCTTCCTTTTGTACCCAAGGGCTCGGCGGCTCTGCGGGTCATCGACACCGTGGCACAAAACCCCGCCGACCGCAATGTCTGCACCAAAGCCAACGTGGACACGGCCGTGGCGCACGGCTGGGAGGTTTATAACCATATCAACGGCGGAAACTACGGTATGGGAATGCCTTATGCCGGCTCCGATCCCGTGGTTGACAAGGAGCACTATTTTGCTTTCTCACGCCCCGAAAAAGCCTCCACGATGATTACGCTCAAAATGGAGCAGGACGGCGCCGAACCCTTTGTGGAAGGCGGTGAAATCAAAGGATGGAACGGCAGTGGTCTCACGCTCGATATGACAGCCGACACAGTGTTCGTTTACGGCGATTTCGCCGAAATCCTTGCGCCGCTTTCCGAGCTCACGTTTGTGGATGTGACCACTTGCACCAACCTTACCGTTTTGAACGTGATGTTGAACCAACTCGAGACTCTCGATCTGGAGGGCTGTGAAAAACTGGACTACATCGACTGCTCGTTCAACCGTATCTCCTCGCTCAAGCCCCTCTCAAACCCGTTCCTGCGCACGGTGGTCTGCAACGGAAACCGTATCGAAGGCTCGGATATGGACCTTCTCGTGAGCAGTCTGCCTCGTTTGAGCAAAGAGGATCACGGCGATTTGATCGTAGTGGATCTGACGGTAACGGACGGGACGGAAAATATCTGTTCGCAGGAGCAGGTGCGCAAGGCTATGGATAAATATTGGGCGGTGTGGGATTTCAACGATGGCACCCCCGTGCAGTATTGGGGATACAAAGACCCGGATGATCCCACAGCCAACGAAGATAAGGAGATTACGTCTTCGCGTAAACCCGTTTACGATGCCGCACAAGGTGTGATACGTTTCGCCGAGCCTTGCACGGCCGAAATCTTCAATGCGGCGGGCAGACTGATGATGCGGGTGAAGGGTGAGAGCGTCAATGTTTCGACGCTGCCTTCCGGCCTGTATGTGGTACGCACGAACGAACATGTAATGAAATTCGTTTTATAAAAATCCAATGCTATGGACTTATTCGAAAAAATCGGAAACGACATCAAGGCGGCCATGTTGGCGCACGAAACGGTGAAATTGGCGGCTTTGCGGGGCGTGAAGAAAGAGTTTCTAGAAGCCAAGACCTCGAAGAACGCCAACGGGGAGCTGAGCGATGAAACAGCGGTGAAGATCCTGCAGAAAATGGTGAAGCAGCGCAAGGAATCGGCGGCGATTTTCACGGAACAGAACCGGGAGGATTTGGCCAAGAACGAACTGGAAGAAGCTTCGTATATCGAGGCCTATCTGCCCAAGCAGCTTTCGGTGGAGGAAATCGAGGAGACCGTGAAAGGCGTCATCGCACAGGTAGGCGCCGAGGGTATGAAGGATATGGGGAAAGTGATGGGGTCGGCGACCAAACTGTTGGCGGGAAAGGCCGACGGCAAGGTGATTTCGGAGGTTGTCAAGAAATTGTTGTCCTAATCCGTCTTCGCTTTCATGGCACTTTTTCACACCCATCCCGTGCAGGTGGGGAATTTGGTTATCGGCGGCGGCAACCCTGTGGTGATACAGTCGATGACCAACACCCCCACCCTCGACACCGAGGCCACCGTGGCGCAATGCAAACGGCTTTTTGACTGCGGCTGCCAGATGGTGCGCATCACCGCGCCCGGTCTTCCCGAAGCCCGCAATCTGGAAAATATCAAGAACGCCTTGTTGCGGAGTGGCTACGGCAACCCGCTGGTGGCCGACATTCATTTTCTGCCCGAAGCGGCCCTGCTTGCCGCCGCCGTGGTGGAGAAAGTGCGTATCAATCCCGGCAACTACTGCGACCGGAGAAAGGGAAAGACAGAATTTTCGGAAGCCGAACAACGCGCCGAACGTGCCCGTATCGCCGAACGTATCGCCCCACTCCTGGACGTTTGCAAGAAACATCACACCGCCCTCCGCATAGGCGTCAATCAAGGTTCTCTTTCGGAACGCATGATTGCCTTGTACGGCAATACGCCGCAGGCCTTGGTGGAAAGCGCCCTCGAATTTATCGGCATCTGCCGCGGACAAGGCTTCGACCAGACGGTGGTCTCGCTCAAATCGAGCCGCGTGCAGACCATGTACCGTTCGGTGAAACTGTTGGTGGAAAGAATGATACAGACAGGCCTTGCCTGTCCGTTGCACTTGGGAGTCACCGAGGCGGGAAACGGGGAGGACGCCCGTTTGATTTCGGCTATCGGCATCGGCAGTCTTCTGAAAGAAGGTATCGGAGACACGATCCGGGTGTCGCTTACCGAAGCGCCCGAAAACGAGATTCCCGTGGCGCGCGATATTCTGCGGGCGGCCAGGGGCGAAGCGATAACCGACGCCTCCATTCGTGCCGCCGTTTCCTTGGGCTCCCGGTTGCTCGAAAATCCCAAGGCCGAACTACAGGCCGACGAACCCGGTCTTTCGCAAGAAGAGAACAAAAGACTTACCGACGATATCTATCAGGCCGCCGGACTGCGGTTTCACAAGACCCGCTTCATCGCCTGCCCCTCCTGCGGCCGCACCCAATACGACATTCAAAGCGCTTTGGCCAAGGTCAAGGCACGCTTTCCGAATCACCCCAACCTGACGATTGCGGTGATGGGCTGCATCGTGAACGGTCCGGGCGAAATGGCCGACGCCGACTTCGGCTATATAGGCTGCGGAGGAGGGAAAGTGAATCTGTATAAGGCGGGCGAACTGGTCAAGAGCCAAGTGCCCGAAGAAAACGCCTTGCAGGAATTGGAGAACCTAATCCTCCAGTTCCACCACCCACGCGTCGACCTTGCCTGACGCGGGAAAAACGAGCTTGTAGCGGTCGTCGATACGATAGCCCGCCACCCAGACAATATCGTCGCCCGAACATAGCAGCCATACTTTCTGACGGTCGGCTACGCTTATCTTCTGTTCTTTGAAGAAATCACTGAGTTTCTTGAATCCCCGGGTCCCGAGAGGCTTGAATTTGTCGCCCGGCACCCAATGCCGCCACGTAAGCGGGAACTGCAATCTGTCCATATTAAGAAAAGCCTTGCGGGGCGAAGGGTCGATAGGGTCGATGACCAGGATTTCCCGCTTGCTTTCCTTGCAGGCGGGTGTCGGTTCGGGAATCAGAAAAGGAGAGAGCGGGCGTTCGTACTCCCCTTTGACGGCATGAACGCAACGCCAGCCCGCCGGCTCGCGCATCAAAATCACCGAAGCGTCGCGGTTCACGAATTCCCTGCCCGAAGTGCCGCTTCTGTAGTTGCGAAGAATCTGCCTGATCTGTTCGGCATTGAAGTTGCGCCGCATCAAAAAAATCTCGAAAAACAGACGGAAACGGCTCGTCCCCAAGTCGTCTTCCACCTCCACGGACACAAACTCCTCGTTCCCGTCCTGTACCACACAATCCTCGCTGATAGCGTCGTACCAGTCTTCCAGGGCGGCGTCTATGCCCCTCAGCATTTCCATATCGCGCGAAAGATGAGCGCGGAAACGGGGCGCTATCTTATCCAACAGCGGGAAAAGCGTATTGCGGAAAGCATTGCGCAAAATGGTAGGGTCGGCATTGGTCTTGTCGATACGGTAGTCCACATGATAATCGTGCGCATAGCGCAGAATCTCATCGTGACCGGCAAAGAGCAAGGGACGGAGATAGACCGTATTCAAGGCTTCGCGCGTGGTGGCGCCGCCGCCTTTGCTCGCGGGCAACATGCCCCGCAGGCCGCGCAGACCCGTGCCGCGTGCGAGATTGATAAAGAAAGTCTCGGTATTGTCGTCGGCATGATGCGCCAACAGACAGGCGTTGAACTTCTGCTCGCGCGCCACCCGCGCGAAATAATCGTAGCGCAGTTCGCGGGCCGCCATTTCTATGGAAATCTTCCTGCGGGCCGCATAGGCCTGCGTGTCGAAAGTCTCCTCGAACAAGGGCCAACCCAACGCGGAGGCCCAGTCGCGCACACATTCCGCATCCTTGTCGGACTCTTCTCCACGCAATTTAAAATTGCAATGAATCAAGGCCAATTCAAGACCTTTCCCGTTTTCGCTGTGTGCCTGATAGCGGAACATCAAGTGCGAAAGCACCATCGAATCGGGTCCTCCGCTGAGAGCTATCAGCAATTTCTTTCGCCCCGCGAACAAGCGTTCGCTCTCCACATAATCACAAAATTGCCGATACAGCATATCGCTTGTCTTTTTATAAGGTACGTTTCACTTCCACCTCTTCGTAGCCCTCGATGATGTCACCTACCTTGATGTCATTGAAATTCTTGATATTCAAACCGCAATCCTGACCCACCGCCACTTCCTTGACATCGTCCTTGAAGCGGCGCAACGAACCCAACTCGCCCGTATAGACCACGATACCGTCGCGGATGATGCGGATTTTGGAGTTGCGGGCAAGCTTGCCGTCCAAGACCATACAGCCGGCCACACTGCCCACCTTGCTGATCTTGAACACCTCGCGGATTTCGAGGTTGGCCACGATCTTCTCCTGAATCTCGGGCGAGAGCATACCTTCGATAGCGTCCTTGAGTTCTTCGATTGCCTTGTAGATAACCGAATAGAGACGGATATCGATCTGCTCGCTCTCGGCCATCTTGCGCGCGGCCACGGAGGGACGCACCTGAAAGCCGATGATGATAGCCTCGGAAGCCGAAGCCAACAGAACATCGCTTTCGGTAATCTGACCCACCGACTTGTGGATGACGTTTACCTGAACCTCGGGCGTGGAAAGCTTGAGCAACGAATCGGAAAGGGCTTCCACCGAACCGTCCACGTCGGCTTTCACAATCACGTTCAATTCCTTGAAATCGCCGATAGCGATACGACGGCCGATTTCGTCGAGGGTGATGTGCTTCTGCGTGCGCAAGCCCAATTCGCGTTGCAGCTGCATACGCTTGTTGGCGATTTCCTTGGCCTCCTTTTCGTCGGTCATCATATTGAACACATCGCCGGGCTGGGGTGCGCCGTTCAGACCGAGCAGCAGAACGGGCTGCGAGGGACCGGCCTCTTTCACGGCCTGGTTACGCTCGTTATACATAGCCTTGATACGTCCGTAGTTATAGCCCGCCAGCACGAAATCGCCCACCCGGATGCTGCCGTCCTGTACCAGAATCTTGGCCACATAACCCCGTCCCTTGTCGAGCGAGGATTCGATGACCGTACCCTTGCCCCGCTTCTGCGGATGCGCCTTGAGTTCGAGCATTTCGGCTTCGAGCAACACTTTTTCGAGCAAGGCGTCCACGCCCAGACCCGTCTTGGCCGAAATATCCTGACTTTGGATTTTTCCGCCCCAGTCTTCCACCAAAAGATTCATCTCGGCAAGTTCGCCCTTGATTTTTTCGGGGTCGGCGGCGGGTTTATCCACCTTATTGATAGCGAAAACAATGGGAACACCCGCGGCCTGCGCGTGGTTGATGGCCTCTACGGTCTGCGGCATGACGCGGTCGTCGGCGGCCACCACGATGATGGCGATGTCGGTCATCTTGGCTCCGCGGGCACGCATGGCGGTAAAGGCTTCGTGACCGGGGGTGTCGAGGAAGGTGATCTTGCGTCCGTCTTCCAGCTGCACCTCGTAGGCACCGATATGCTGGGTGATACCGCCCGCCTCGCCGGCAATCACGTTGGTCTTGCGGATATAGTCGAGCAAAGAGGTCTTACCGTGGTCCACGTGACCCATCACCGTGACGATGGGGGTGCGCGACGTTTCCTCGCCCGCATCCTCGTCGTCCTGACTTTCGAGTTCGTGAATCACATCGGCATCCACAAATTCCACCTTGAAACCGAAGCCCTCGGCCAGAAGCGAGATAGGCTCCGCGCTAAGACGTTGGTTGATGGAAACGAAAAGACCCAACGACATGCAGGTGGAGATGATTTCCGTGACCGGCTTGTTCATCATCGTGGCCAATTCGCTCACGGTGACGAACTCGGTGACGCGGAGGGTTCTCTTTTCGATATTCTCCTTCTCGATCTCCTGCTCAATACGTTCTTTCTCTTTCTGTTTGTCCTTTATCCATTGGGCGCGGGTGGAGCGGGTCTTGTTGCCCGACGAATGGACGCGGGACATGGTTTCCTGCATCTTCTTCTTGATTTCCTCGTCGCTCACCACCACAACCTTGTTGGCCTGTCCTTTCTTGCCGTTGTTGCGCTTGGCGGGGCGTCCCACGTCGGAACGCGACGCGAGATTGGGCTTGGAGAGATTCTGCGGGGATTTGTTGTTGTCGATACGCTTGCGGGGCGGTTTCACGCCACCGGCCGAAGCGCCGTTCTTGGTGGTGGCCACAGGGCGGTGTCCGTTGCGGTCGTTTCTTCCGCCGGTGTTCATCACCTTGGAGAGATCCACCACGCCCACCACGGTGGGACCGCTTATCTTCTGATATTCGGTCTTGATGAAATTGTCCTCGGCAGCAGGCTTAGCCGACGGACTGGCGGCCGCGGCCTTGCCGGCAGGTTTTTCATCGGGCTTGGGCGCATCCTCTATCTTGTTGACTTTCGTAATGGTACCCTCTTCGGCTTTCACCGCCTTGCCCGCCATAGCCTGACGGAAAGTCTCGGAGTCCATCGTATCCAGAATCTTGGGGCCCGTCACTTCGGCATGTAACCCAAAGACCTTTTCTTTCTTCGTTTCGGCAGGAGCGGCCTCTTTCTTCTCCACAGGCTTTTCCTCTACCGGCGCCTCGGCCTTTTCTTCCGCCTGGGGCGCAGGCGCGGGCGTCTCCTCCGCCGGCTTCTCTTCTTCGGCCTTCGCTTTCTCGGTCTTTGCGGGTTTTTCCGCCTTCGCGGGCTTCTCGGCCTTTACGGTCTTTTCCGTCTTGGCAGGTTTCTCCTCTTGGGCAACCTTCTCTTCCTTTTCCTCCTTGACGGCTTTTTCGGCCTTCTCCGGCTTCGCTTCCGCAACAGGTTCTTCCTTGGCGGGAACCTCCGCGGCGGCAGCGGCCGCTTCGGGGGCGGCTTTCTGCTTGGTCGTCTTGGCCGTCTTGGTTGTCTTGGTGCCCTTTATCGTGCCTCCGATTTCGGCGGTCTTGATAAAGAGTTCCTTGTTTTCGGTCGCTTCGGCCTGTTCGTCCACTACGACGGCTTTTTCGGCAGGCTTCGCCTTTTCGGCCTCGGCCGCTGCCGCCGCGTTCTTCTTGGGCACAGACTCCAACTTGAGTTCCTGCGCCTTTTCCGAAATAGCCTTGTCGGACTGAAACTCTTTCAACACCAACATATACTGCTCTTCGGAGAGCTTGACGTTGGGATTGGAATCGATTTCAAATCCTTTTTTAGCCAGAAATTCGCGGATGTTTCCTGTTGAAACATTCACTTCTTTGGCGACTTTCGAAAGTCTGACCGCCTTGTTTTCTTCTGCCATTAAAATCTATTTTTTTTGCAGATAAGCGTCTGCAAGCGTATTCTTTACTAATTTTCAAACTCAGCCTGAAGGATGGCGCGCACCTCGGCAATCGTTTCGTCTTCGAGGTCGGTGCGGCGCGCCAGGTCTTCGGGATCGATCGCCAACACATCGCGGGCGGTATCGCAACCGATGCTCTTGAGGTGGTCGATAATCCACTGCTCGATTTCGTCGTTGAATTCCTGCAAGTCAACGTCTTCCTCGCCCAAAGTCTCCGCATCGCGGAACACGTCGATATCGTAGCCCGAAATGCGGCCGGCCAGCTTGATGTTGTAACCGCCCTTGCCGATAGCCAACGAAACCTGATCGGGCTTCATATATACTTCCGCCGTCTTCTCTTCTTCGTTAATCTTGATCGAAGTGATTTTGGCGGGGCTGAGGGCGCGGGTGATAAGCAACTCGATATTGGTGGTATAGTTGATTACATCGATGTTCTCGTTGCGCAACTCGCGCACGATGCCGTGGATACGGGCGCCTTTCATACCCACGCAGGCACCTACGGGGTCGATGCGGTCGTCGTAGGATTCCACCAGAACCTTGGCCCTTTCGCCCGGCTCGCGTTCGATGCGCTTGATCGTGATGAGGCCGTCGAAGATTTCGGGAACCTCCTGTTCGAACAAACGTTCGAGGAATACGGGAGAAGTACGCGAAAGCACGATGACGGGCACGTTGTTCTTCACATCCACCTTCAACACCACCGCGCGCAACGTATCGCCCTTGCGGTAGAAATCGGAGGGAATCTGCTCGCTCTTGGGCAAAATCAATTCCACGCCCTGATCGTCCAGCAGCAGGATTTCGCGTTTCCATACCTGATAGACCTCACCGGTGATGATTTCGCCGATTCTTTCCTTGTAGCGCTTGTAGACCACATTGTGTTCGTAGTCCTGAATCTTGCCCACGAGGTTCTGACGGATAGAAAGAATCTCACGCCGTCCGAAATCGGTGATATGCACGGCTTCCGACACCTCTTCGCCCACCTCAAAGTCGGGCTCTATCTTGATGGCTTCCGAATAAGGGATTTCCAATACGGGATCCTGCACCTTGTCGTCTTCCACAATCACGCGGTTGCGCCAGATTTCCAAGTCGCCCTTGTCGATATTGACAATGATGTCGATGTTTGTATCGGTTCCGTATTTCTTGATCAACATGGCGCGGAACACATCTTCCAGGATACGCATCATGGTTTCGCGGTCGATGTTCTTCAAGTCTTTGAATTCGGAAAAACTTTCTACCAGATTCAGGTTTTCCATGGTACTTTTATTTGAATGAAATTACAATTTTGGTTTCTTTGATTTTGTCGTAAGGCAAGGTGTGCACGCGGGCTTCGGGGTTCTTCTTGGTGGGTTCCTCGCGCAAGGTGACGCCTTGTTCGTCGGCGCTCTCCACGATGCCTTTGAGGGTTTCCCCGTCGCGGGTGGTGATTTTTACCTCGCGTCCCGTGTTCTTGATGTATTGACGGAACACCTTGAGGGGTTGGTCGAGACCCGCCGAAGATACGGTGAGTTCGAAATCCTCGGCGTCGCGGTCGAAGGCGGCCTCGATGTGCCGGCTCACCTGCGCGCAGGTGTCGATGTCCACGCCCTGCATACCGTCTATATAGACTTTGATTTCGTTTTTCGGCGAAACCGACACGCTCACCTCAAAGAGATCGCTTCTGCCGCTCTCCTCGAAGAACGCCTGCAGTTGGGCACTGATTTTTTTCTTGTCTATCATATTTTACAAATAAAAAAGGCGCTCACCGCGCCCCTCAACCCCCTTCTCCCTTCAAGCCGTCCCCATAAATCGACCGCAAAGATAACAAATTATTCGATTAAAGCACAAAATCGTAAATTTGTCCGCATGAACCGACTCACCTTTTTAGGCACAGGAACCTCGCAAGGCGTACCCATCATAGGGTGCACGTGCCCCGTATGCACCTCCTCGGACCCCCGCAACAAACGCCTCCGCACCTCGGCTTTCCTGCACACCCCCCAGGCGGACATCCTCTTCGACGCAGGCCCCGATTTCCGCTATCAGATGCTGAGGGCCGGCATCACCGATTTCGACGCCATCCTGCTTACCCACGAACACCGCGACCACACGGGCGGCCTGGATGAAGCCCGTTCCATCAACTACTTCCAGAAGCATATCATTCCCCTCTACGGCAACCGCGAGACCTTGCAGAGCGTGCAGCAGACCCTGCCCTACGCTTTCGGCGAACACCGCTATCCCGGCGCCCCCGAATTCAAACTCACGGAGGTGGGCAAAGAACCCTTTTCTATCAACGGCCTCACATTCACGCCCTTTGAAGTGCACCACTTTTTCTGCAACAAAGTAGTCGCCTACCGTACCGGCGATTTTACCTATATCACCGACGCGAAATACATCCCGCCCGAATCGGAAGAAATTGTGAAAGGAACCAAAACCTTAGTGGTGAACGCCCTGCGCGAAGAACCCCACCCCTCGCACTTCTCGTTGGGGGATGCCCTCGATTTCATATCGCGCATCAAGCCCGAAAGAGCCTATATCACACATATGGGACACTTCTTGGACTATGAGACCACCCGCAGGCGGTTGCCCGACAACGTGTTTCCTGCATACGACGGATTACAAATTGAATTTTAATATTTTATAAACCCTATGAAAGCCTATCTGGAATTGTTGCGAACCATCCTCGAAACAGGTACCGACAAGCACGACCGCACAGGTGTGGGCACCCGCAGCCTTTTCGGTTATCAACTGCGTTTCGACCTTGACAAAGGCTTTCCCCTCGTCACCACCAAAAAACTGCACCTGCGCTCCATTATCTACGAACTGCTGTGGATGCTGAAAGGCGACACCAATATCGACTATCTCCACCAAAACAAGGTGACCATTTGGGACGAATGGGCCGACGCGAACGGCGACCTCGGCCCCGTCTACGGCAAGCAATGGCGCGACTGGCTCAGTCCCGACGGCCGTCACATCGACCAAATCAAGGACGTGCTGCACCAAATCCGGCACAATCCCGATTCGCGGCGTATGCTGGTGAGCGCATGGAACCCCGCCGACATAGACCGCATGGCCCTGCCTCCCTGCCACGCTTTCTTTCAGTTCTACGTGAGCGGAGGGAAACTCTCCTGCCACCTCTATCAGCGTAGCGCCGACTGCTTTTTGGGCGTGCCTTTCAACATCGCCTCCTATGCGCTGCTCACCTGCATGATAGCGCAAGTGTGCGACCTCAAACCCGGCGTGTTCGTGCACTCTTTCGGCGACGCCCATATCTATCACAACCACTTGGAACAGGTACGGACCCAGCTTGCGCGCGAACCCTACCCGCTTCCCCGCCTCGTGCTGAACCCCGAAGTAAAGGATCTGTTCGCTTTCGACTACAACGATATAACAATAGAAAACTACCAATGTCACGACGTCTTGAAAGGCGACGTGGCGGTATAACCTATAGACCTGTGCCTATGAAAGCAAAGACAATATGGCCGCTCGCGGCGCTCCTGCTCCTGACGGCCTCCTGTTCCAGAGCCCCCAAAGTCTGCACCTATACCCTGCAACCCCACGACACGGAGTTCTACGGACTCTATGCAGGATATGTCCGCAGCCACGATTTTGTGGAGGTGCGGGCGCGCGTGGAAGGCTATCTGGACGAGATTCTCTGTCCCGACGGTTCGATGGTGAAGAAAAACCAACTGCTCTTTGTCATCGACCCCAAGATTTACGAAACCAAAGTGGCCAAGGCCAAGGCACAGCTCAACAAGAACAAAGCCTTGGAACACAAGGCGCAACGCGATTTGGAGCGGATGCAGACCCTGTTCGACCAAAACGCTTTGAGCCAGTTGGATATGGATAACGCCATCGCCAACGCCGAAAGCGCGCAGGCCGAAGTGGAAATGAGCGAAGCCGACCTGCGGCAGGCCGAGATAGCCTTGTCGCATACCTATCTGCGGGCCCCCGTTCCGGGTCTGCTCTCCATTGAGAACGTGGAAGAAGGCACCTTGGTGGGGCCGAACGGAAAATCGCTCTTGGCCACCCTGTCGAAAAACGACACCATGTGGGTGGATTTCAAGATGTCCACCGAGGAGTTTTCCAAATCCGCCGCCCACGGCGACAGTTCGGTCCTCCTGATTTCCACACACGACATCCTCTATCCCCACACGGGCTGCGTCGACTTCGCCAACCCGGGCTTCGACCCCGTCACCCACGCCTACCGTATGCGGGCGAGAGTGCCCAATCCCGACCGTATCCTGGTGCCCGGACAGACCCCTCTGGTAAAGGTGTCCCTGCAAAAAAGCCGCGAGACCCTGCTGGTACCGGAAAAGGCGGTGTTTGTGGAAAATTCGCAGACCTATGTGATGACGCTCGAGGCGGGGAACATCTGCCATAGACGCGCCGTCATCCTCAGCCTGCATCCTGCCGGTTTCTTTGTGGTGGACGAAGGCCTGCAAGCGGGCGAGAGCGTGATTCTCCTGAACGAAGGCACGCGGTTGCGCGAGGGAGAGAAAGTACGGGTTTCGGGAAGGGAATATCCCGATTTCAAACCGTGGAGCGGAAATTCGGAAGTTGTTTTAGACAGAAGCCATGCGGAACGCTAAAATCTTTTCGGCGGCGGTGCTTCTGGCGGTCCTGACGGCAGCCTGTTCTATGGACAAATACTGTCCTGCGCCCGAGGTATCGTTGCCCGAAAAAATCTCACCCTATCAAGCGCAACTCGATTCGTTGGCCTCGGCCGACATGCGGTGGTGGAACTTCTATGCCGACACCATTCTGCGCGGCCTCATTCAAAAGACCCTCTCCAACAACAGGGACATGCACGCCGCCGTGTCGAAAATCCGCCAGATGCGCTACAACATGCGGAGCGCCCTCGGCGAGCATCTGCCCGAGATAGACCTCACCCTGGGGAACCATGACGAAAGGCAGCACGGACGCAACGAGCCGTGGGACATAGAAAACGTGACGGAACTCAAAGGCCGCATCTCCTGGCAATACAACCTTTTCGGCGCGGAGACCTGGGCGTCCCGACAGGCCGAGGAAGAATTCCTGGCCTCGGTGGAGGGACAACGCACCTTGCAGATGCGCCTGATTGTGGAGGTGTCGACCGCCTATTTCGAGCTCATTGCCCTGGACAGACAGTTGGAGTTGGTGAAGAAGACCGTGGAGACGTGGCGCGAGAGCATGGAGAAAGCCGAATTGCGCTATAAGACAGGTCTTTTCAAGGAAACGGCCTACCGACAGGCGGTGGTGGAATACAAGTCGTCGACGGTGCAGATTCCGCAATACGAAAAACTCATCGCCCTCAAAGAAAATCAGATTTCGTTGCTGGCAGGCGAATTTCCCTCGAAAGTGGAACGCAACGGCGCCCTCACCATCTCGCAGCATTTTCTCGACCAGATGCCCAACGGCCTGCCGTCCGAACTGCTTTTGCGCAGACCCGACGTAAGGCAGGCGCGGGCCGAACTGGAAGCGGGCAAGGCGCAGGCGGGCTTCCTGTTCGCCGACCGTTTTCCGTCTTTGTCGCTTTCGTGGCAGGGCGGTTTCGAAGGCGACCCGATAAAGGATCTGTTCGTTTCGCCCTACTTCTACGCGGGCGGTTATCTGGTGAACGCCATTTTCGCATTCGGAAAGAAACATCACCGCTACAAAGCCTCGCTCGAATCCTATCTGCAAAAAAGGGCCGCCTACGAGCGCAAGGTGCTGGAAGTGTTCAAGGAAGCCAGCGATGCTATGGTGTCGTATGTCAAGTCTTCGGAGGCAAGCTCGCTCCTGCTCGATTTGCAGGACGCCACGCAGGAATATGTGGATCTGGCGGTGAAACAGTATATGAACGGCGGCCTCGACTATATGGACGTGCTGGACTCGCGCCGCCAGCTTTTCAGTGTGCAGCAGCAGCTTACGCAAAGTCTGTGCAACCAGTATCTGGCCTTGATAAACCTCTATATGGCTTTCGGCGGGGGGTGGAACGAGGAATTTCCGCAGGACGCCCTTTCGAAGAAGCAGTTGAAGCGGCAGGAGAGACTGGTGGAAGAGAAACTGAGCGACTCCACGTTCAATGCCCAGGAGGGGCTGAGCCGCGAGGAGACCGCCCGCCGGGAATACCGGCGGGCGGTGGGTGAAGACATCACCCGTCGCAACGGCAAAAAAATAGAAGGGGACTTGAGCCCGAAAGAAGGGACAGGTACTCCGAAAGAAGGGACAAGTACTCCGAAAGAATAACGGATTTGCGGAAATAAAACCGTATATTCGCACTCCCAAACCACGAAAAACCCAAAAAACCACGAAAAAAAAGACACATACCATGAATAGAAAAGTTTTTTTTGCCGTTGCGACCCTCGCGGCCACATTCTCGTTCGGTTTTGCCCAGAAACCCGCCCAGGCGGTCAAGCTGGAGACGGTTCCCGACCCCTGTACCAAGTATTTCCGCGCCCAGATTTCCCAAGACGCGAAAGTGGACTGGACGCAGGTGGAAGACGATAACGACGTATATGTATTGGGCGCCTACGAACTCAACGGCGACAAGAAGCAGATTGTTTTCCGCAACAATTCCTACTATTGCAACAAGACGCAGATTCCCGAAGCCTACTATCCCACAAAAATCCGGCATATCATCGACACCCTGGCTCCCGGATTCAAGATTGTGGAAATGTATTACGAAAACTGCAACCGCGAGAAAGGCTACCGCGCCGTGGTGCAGAAAGGCAAAGGCAAGAAAGCCGTTTACCGCGACCTGCTGTTCTCGGTCAAGAACGACTTTTTGAAAGAAACGCCCGTCGACAAAACCGTCCGCGGCTTCTAATCCCAAACACTTTCTTTTATCATGCTCAGTTTCACCCTTGAACAAATCGCCGGGATTGTAGGCGGTACCCTCGAGGGCGGCAAACCCGACACGCAGGTCTACACACTCTGCAAAATCGAGGAGGGCCATCCCGGAGGTCTCACTTTTCTCGCCAATCCCAAGTATACGCCCTATATCTACGAAACACAGGCCTCGGCGGTCATCGTGAACCACGATTTCGCTCCCGAACAACCTGTCAAGGCGGCGCTGATCCGCGTGGGCAACTCCTACGAATCGTTTGCCAAACTTTTGGCTTTCTATAACGAATACACCACGCCCAAACCGGGCATCTCGCCCTTGGCCTACATCGCTCCCGACGCCAAAATCGGAAAAGACGTGTATGTGGGCGAATTCGCGGTCATCGCCGAGGGTGCCGAAGTAGGCGACGGCTGCAAGATCTACCCGCAATGCTATGTGGGCGGTCATGTCCGTATCAAGGAAAACTGCATCCTCTACCCCGGGGTCAAGATCTATTCGTTCTCGCAAATCGGCAAAGGCTGCATCTTGCAGGCGGGAGCGGTGATAGGTGCCGACGGTTTCGGCTTCGCGCCCAATAACGGCTGCTACGAAAAGATTCCGCAAATCGGCAACGTGGTGCTCGAAGACAACGTGGAAATCGGCGCCAACACCTGTGTGGACAAGGCCACTATGGGCTCGACGGTCATCAAGGAAGGCACCAAGCTCGACAACCTCATTCAGATAGGCCACAATGTGGTGGTGGGCAAAAACACGGTGATGGCCTCGCAAGTGGGCATCGCCGGTTCCACCAAGGTGGGCGACAACTGTATGTTCGGCGGGCAGGTGGGCATCGCCGGCCACAGCATCATCGCCAACGGCGTGAAACTCGGCGCGCAATCGGGCGCTCCCGGTTCTATCCGCAAGGAAAACGCCACGCTGTTGGGCACGCCTCCTATCGATCCCTCCACCTTTATCCGCGCCACGGTCCATTTCAAGAATTTCGATTCGCTCGTGGAACGGCTCAAAGCGGTGGAAAAAGAATTGAACGAATTGAAGAGCAAAGCATAGAATCGTGACCGAACAAGCCCTCCACCCCCTCGAAGCCGGACAGGTTTTCTTGGTCGACAAGCCGCTCACATGGACGTCGTTCAATGTGGTGAGCCGCTTGCGGAATTGGGCGCGGCACGAAGTGGGACGCAAGGTCAAGACGGGACACGCGGGCACGCTCGACCCCTTGGCCACGGGTCTGCTGATTGTGTGCACGGGAAAGTTCACCAAACGTATCGAGGAATTTCAAGCCAAGGAGAAAGAGTACACGGGCACTATGGTTCTGGGTGCGCGCACCAAGAGTTATGACTTGGAGACCGAACCTGAGCCGGGCGGCGCGTACGACGGTATTTCGGAGGAACAGCTGCGGGCCGCCGCCCGGCATTTTACCGGCGATATCCAACAGGTGCCTCCGGTGTTCTCGGCCGTCAAGGTAGACGGCAAAAGAGCCTATCAATTCGCCCGCGCCGACAGGGAACTGGAACTGTCGGCCAAGAACATCCATATCGAAGTGTTCGAACTCACCCGCATCGCGCTGCCCGAGGTGGATTTCCGGGTAGTCTGCGGCAAGGGTACCTATATCCGTTCCCTGGCCCGCGATTTCGGCGATTATTTAAGTTGCGGAGCCTATCTCTCGGCCTTGCGCCGCACCCGTATCGGAGATTTCCGCGTGCAGGACGCTCAATCTGTGGATGATTTTTTGTATATTAGCAAGTTTGCCCCGTCGGAACAACGAGGCGACAAAACCGATAAAACGGAATAAATCAAACTTTTAAAATATGAAAACAAACGTTTTCCGCCTGCTCTGCTTCCTGGCATTGCCGGCCTTGCTGTTGCTCACTTCGTGCAACAAGTACAAGTACGAAACCGTTCCCGGTGACCCCATGAAGACCCGTATCTACACGTTGGACAACGGGCTCAAGGTCTACCTCTCGGTCAACCCCGACGCTCCCCGTATCCAGACTATCATCGCCGTGAACGCGGGCGGTAAGAACGACCCCGCCGAAACCACGGGTCTGGCCCACTATTTCGAACACCTGATGTTCAAGGGCACCTCGTCTTTCGGTTCGGTGAACTACGAAGAAGAGAAGGTATATCTCGACCGCATCGAGGAACTTTTCGAAACCTATCGCCAGACCACCGACCCCGCCGAACGCACCCGCATCTATGCCGAAATCGACAGCGTTTCGCAGGTGGCCGCCAAATACGCGATTCCCAACGAATACGATAAGTTGATGGCCGCTATCGGCTCGCAAGGCACCAACGCCTTCACCAGCAACGACATCACGGCCTATGTGGAGAATATTCCCGCCAACCAGATCGAAAACTGGGCGAAAATCCAGGCCGACCGTTTCCAAGACCCCGTCATCCGTCTGTTCCACACCGAATTGGAGACCGTCTACGAAGAATACAACATGGGCAAGGCCAGCGATATGCGTCAGGTGTTCGCCAAGATTCTGGAAAACCTTTTCCCGCACCACCCCTACGGCACGCAGACCGTCATCGGCACGCCCGAACAGCTCAAGAATCCCTCTATCACCAATATCAAGAATTTCTTTGCCCAATACTACGTGCCCAACAACATGGCCGTGATTATGGCGGGTGATTTCGATCCCGACAAGACCATCGCCATCATCGACAAGTATTTCGGCAAAATGGAGCCCAAGGAAGTGCCCGAATTCACCTACGAGGAAGAAAAGCCCCTCGAAGAGAACATCATCGATACCGTGGTGGGCATCAACCCCGCCATGCTGGCTATGGTCTATCCCCTGCCCTCGCCCCGCAACGAAGAAATGGCTATCGCCGAACTCGTGGCCACGGTGCTGACCAACGACAAGACCGGTCTTATGGACATCAACCTCAACCAAGCGCAGAAAGTGATGTACAGCGGTGCCTACTATATGTCGCTGGCCGACTACGGCGTAATGGAACTGGTGGGTATGCCCCGTCAGGGTCAGACGTTGGAAGAAGTGCGCGACCTTCTGCTCGAGCAGATTGAAAAATTGAAGAAGGGCGAATTCGACGAGGAGATGCTCAAGGCCACCCTCGCCAACTTCGAGGTGGAACAATATCAGAACCTGCGCGACAACACCAACCGCGCCATGATGATGATGGACGCCTTCAACCAGCACGACGACTGGGCCAACGTGGTATCGCGCCTGGAAAGACTGAGCAAGGTGACCAAACAACAGGTGGTGGATTTCGCCAACAAATATCTGAACCACTACGCCATTATCTACAAACTGGAAGGTGCGCCCAACCTCGAACGCATCGAAAAGCCGCAGATTACGCCGCTTTCCATTAACCGCGACACCACCAGCGTTTATCTTACCGACGTGCGCAACGCCCGTCCCGCCGACCTCACCCCGCGTTTTGTAGACTTCAACAAAGACCTCACCGTGACCAAGTTCGAAGACAAACTCGAGTTGCTCTACAAGAAGAACGACGCCGATCCCTTGTTCAGCCTCTACTATGTGTACGAAATGGGCTCGTTCAACGACCGCGAACTGGATCTGGCTTTCCAATACGTTCCCTATCTCGGCACCGACAAATACACTGCCGAGGAATTGCAGAACGAACTCTACAAACTGGCCGCCGACTACCATACCGTGGCTTCCAGCGAGCGCGTGTATGTATATCTGACGGGTATCGACAAGAATTTCGAAGCGTCGGTGGAATTGTTCGAACACATCCTCTCGTCGGTAAAGGCCGATCCCGAACGCTATGCCAACCTGGCGATGGACTACATCAAAGGCCTCGACGACAGCATGAAGCAACAGCAAGCCAACTTGCGTCAGTTGCTCACCTACACTATCTACGGCCCCACCAACCCCAACACCTACAAACTTTCGGCCCAGGAGGTGATGGAGATGAATCCCGAAGCCTTGACCGAAAAGTTCAAGAATCTGCGCAACTACGAGCACACGATTATGTATTTCGGTCCCCGCAGTCTGAGCGCCATGAACAAGGTGCTGGTGGCGCACCACATCCTGCCCGAAACGTTCCAGCCCATGCCCGAAGCCTACAACTTCACCTATCGTGAGAACGAGGGCAAGGTGTTCTTCGCTCCCTACGAGGCTCCGCAGGTCAATGTGGTGAACCTGATGGTGAGCGTGCCTTACGACAAAGAAATCGAAGTGGCCTCCGATATGTATAATTCGTATTTCGGCGGCGGCATGAGTGGTATCGTGTTCCAGGAAATCCGCGAGGCGCGTGCGCTGGCCTATTCCGCCTACGCTTACGTGGCCAGCCCGAGCCGTCCCGACAAGAATTTCGTTTTCCAATCGTTTGTGGGCACGCAGACCGACAAGATGAAAGACGCGCTCAAAGCTATGGACGAAATCACGCAGGACATGCCGATGTCGCAGCAGACTTTCGAGCTTGCCAAGACGAATGTATTGGATGAATACCGTGCCGACCGCTGCCTGCGCGAAAACGTATTCTTCCGCTATCTCTACGCCCGTCAGATGGGCTTTGAGGGCGACCCGAGGGAATACTACTACAACAAATCGCTCGACATTACCTTGGACGATGTAAAGGCTTTCCAGGAAGAATACATCAAGGGTAAGAAATACAACACGGCGGTGCTGGGCAACCCCAAGGATGTGGATATGAACTATCTCAAATCCATCGGCGAACTGGTCATCCTCACCCCGAAAGACATCTTCGGATATTAATCCGTAATCGAATCGATAAAAAAGGTCGGCTATACAGCCGACCTTTTTTTTATCTCCTCAAACACCGCCTCCGCCTCTTTTTTTGTGTAACTTTGAAAAATCTAAAGGAGTAAAAAAATGGAAAGTAAACCTGCATTTGTATATCGGGACGGAATGTTGTCGGACTCAAAATATGTAGAATGGCTGTCGGAGGTAAAGGCACGCTTCTGTCAAAGCCAGATAAAAGCCTCCATACGGGTCAATACCTCCATGCTTGAATTTTATTGGAGCATCGGGCGCGACTTGGTGGCATTGCGTGCGGAAGAACGTTGGGGTGCCGGCGTGGTAAAGCAGTTTGCCCTCGATATGCGTCAGGCTTTTCCCGATATAACGGGTTTCTCTGACTCCAATGTCAAGTATATGAAGCAATGGTATTCGTTCTATTTTGAGCGCATTACAAAAAGCCAGCAACCTGCTGGCCAAATTAAAAAAGAGAAAAGCCAGCAACCTGCTGACCTATTAGAAATGCCCAAAATCTTTGGACAAGTTCCTTGGTTCCACCATGTGCATATTATTTCCAAATGCCAATCTCTTGACGAAGCTCTATTCTATGTAAACAAGGTATCGGAAGAAGGTTGGAGCCGCAGTTTTCTCGAAAATCAAATTGCAGCCCATCTCTTTCAAAGCCAAGGAGCCGCCGTTACCAACTTTGAACGTACATTGCCTTCATCACAAAATTTGTTGGCAAAAGAAATGCTGAAAGACCCCTATCACTTTGATTTCTTGTCCATGAAGGCAGAATATGACGAGCGGGATTTGGAAGAAGCGCTTGTTGCCAACATAACTCAATTTCTGCTGGAGTTGGGTAAAGGCTTCTCTTTCGTAGGGCGACAGATGGAGTTGCAGATGCCCGGCGGACAGACATTCTTTCCCGATTTGGTGTTTTACCATATTCCGCAACATAGGTATGTCATCATAGAGTTGAAAGCGGTAAAATACATTCCCGAATTTGCCGGTAAACTCAATTTTTACGTTACGGCGGCAGATGAGTTACTTCGGGGCGAGGGAGACAACCCCTCCGTGGGGCTGATTATCTGTAAATCTACCGACAAAACCATCGTGGAATGGTCGTTAAAGGACATCAATAAGCCATTGGGGGTAGCCACCTACCAACTACAGGAAGTGGTTGACCGAACCGTGGCAGAATTGGAACTGAAAGCGAAACGGGATAAAGAAGAAATGTTATAAAAAACCCCGGCAGGAAGTTCTAATTTCTTACTATTCCTGTCGGGGTGAGGGCCTGTTTCTTGTTTTATGCCGAGGTGCCGGTGTTCTTGGGCTACAAACTACAGGCCACGCGGAAGCCCCCGTGGCGATGGCAGGAAAATGTACTACGCCACGATACGCGGCAGTCAAAGGGATAACGATACCCTCCCCTCTGCACGCGGTAGGAGCCATTAGCCGGCCCCTGCGGATTGTCCGTATCATTTTCATCATATTTATCCGCATACCAATCCGAACACAATTCCGTTACATTCCCACTCATATCGTAAATACCTAATTCGTTGGCCTTTTTACTCCCCACCGAAATTGTTGGACCGTTGATATCATCCCAATACGCCACCTCGTTAACATCGTTGCTGCCAGCATACTTGTAATGCTGACTCTTGTTGCCCCCTCTCGCCGCATACTCCCACTGCGCCTCGGTCGGCAACACGTATTTCCTGCCCGTCGCCTCGCTCAACTTTTGGCAGAAATCCTGTGCGTCTTCCCAACTCACCGTCTCCACCGGACGATTGTCGCCTATGAAAGACGAAGGATTCGTCCCCATCACTGCCTTCCACTGTGCCTGTGTTACCTCATACTTTCCGATATGATACGAATTCAATTTTATCGTCCGTACCGGATACTCATTCTTCCCCGCATCATCTCCCTGTTCCCCGGTCGCCCCCATCTCGAACTCGCCACCCTCTACATACACTAATTCTATTCCCGCAAAGCCCTTGCTTACCACCTTCAAGTGTAAATCTTCTTTATCCGTCTTGATGGTAATTACCGTTTCCTTATCTTCCTCCTGCAATTTCTTCTTTATCGTGATGGTTTCAGAAACCCCTGCCGTCAGAGTGCTGCTTGTCGGGTTGATTTCCGTAATCCAATCCGCGTCCCACTCCATACGCCATTCGCCCGCGATATTACCGACATTTTTAAGTTTGAAACTGCTCTCCACACCACATCCCATCTCTTCAATGGAATTATCCTCCACATCAAGGATTTGGAATTCCACAAACGGCTCTTCCATTTCTATATCCAACGACAAGGTTTCTTCTGCGGTAAGCTGGATGCCTTCTTTAATATAATCCACATAGCCTTCTTTCTGCGCCTTGAGCGTGTAAGCACCTGCTTTTAGATTCTCAAAGATATAAGTGCCGTCCTCGGCGGTCTGTACCTGTTTGCCTACGGGTTGCAGTTCTATCGTTACGCCGGAGAGCGGAGTGCCGGTTTCCTTATCGGTTACCACACCCTTTATCGTGCTGTTTGCCTTTTCCTCCTTCTCGCAACCGATAAAGAGGCCTGCCAACAGGCAGAGGCCGGTCAATACGTAAAGTAATTTCTTCATTTTTTGTTGATTTTATTTATGAGTTAAACAAGGGCGCAAAGGTAAGGTATTTTTCCTACCAAGCAAAAAGAACTTTCAGTGTATCAATATTTTATTATTATAACAAATTCAAGCAATCATATGCCAGACATCAACCCTATTCCTAACATAAAATCAACACATTACACACCTCTCTGTTATAATAATAAAATATGCAGCATAAAACAAACTGTCTATCAAATATTTTTTCAACATCGGGGCAATTTTTCACTATCCGCCTCTTTCTTATCCAAGCCTGCCTTTTCGGCCACGGTAAGCAAATCGGCTTTCTCGGGCTCTATACTGCCATTAATCAAGATGCTTAACTGATATTATATTATCAATTGATACCGATTTTAGATACCTACTGACATTATTTTATCAGTTAAATATTTCCCCGCTTCCTATTATCTTTGTCTTGCCAACAATACAAAACACTATGAAAAAGACTATCGCCCTTTGGGGGCTTATGATTATGACGCTTATGACGCTCCGTGCCCAATCGGTTCCCGAAGGTTATCAAACGGATATTTTGGGCGAGGATTTCATCAGCAAGACCATCGACATGGCCGACGATTACGAAGGCAAGGTGGTGGCTACGCTCATCCGCACCAAGGAACAGCCCGCCACCGGCACGGCCCTGCTCTACGTGCACGGCTACAACGATTATTTCTTTCAGGCGGAGATGGCGCATTTCTTCAACGACAACGGCTACCGTTTCTATGCGCTCGACCTGCGCAAATACGGCCGTTCCAAGCTCCCGCACCAATACCCGTTCATGGTGCTCGACCTCAACGAATACTTTGCCGACATCGACAGCGCGGTGGCGCAGATGAGGCGCGAGGGCTGCACGCAGATCGCGCTTATGGCGCACTCCACGGGCGGGCTCATCACCTCGCTCTACTGTCAGAAGAACAAAGACAACCTGCCTTTCTTCGCCATTGTGTTCAACAGCCCGTTTTTGGATATGAACTTAGGGGGTATCGTGGAAAAGGTGGGCATCCCTGCCGTGGCGCGCATGGGCAAGAAATCGCCCCACAAGAAAGTGAACGGCGGCCTGAGCACCGCCTACGCCGAAAGCCTGCTCGACAACCACCACGGCGAATGGCAGTTCGACACCGCTTGGAAATATCCGGTCGCCCCCGCGCTCACCGCCTCTTGGATTCGCGCCATTCATTTGGGACAAAAGGAATTGCAGAAAGGATTGGATATACCCTGTCCTATTTTGGTGATGCACTCGCACCGCAGCGTGTACGGCAAGAAATGGAAGCCCGAACACCAGTCGGGTGACGGGGTGCTGGACGTGAAAGACATCGAGAAATACGGCAAGACCCTCGGCCCCAAGGCGCAGACGCTCACGATTGAGAACGGCCTGCACGACCTTGCTCTGTCGGCCAAGCCGGTGCGCGAGAGGTTCTATGCCGAGGCGCTCGCTTTCTTAAATAGAGAGAAAGACTAAGCAGGAGAAATGTTTGATTGACTCCGTCCGGTGTGACGCGAGTCGCCGGATCAGCCTGCACCATTACCCGGTAGAGTTTTTTGAAGCGGTTGAAGTTCAACGCATAATTACCACCGTAGTATCCTGCGAGCGTTGACAGAACCTCTGCCGGAGTGATACCGACGCGTTCACATTGAGAGGCGTCAATATCCACCCAATACTGCGGATACTTTGTATCAAAGGAAGAATAGGCGGTCTCTATCTCTGGGCGTTTGCTCAACTCGTCAACAAATTCATCGGCTACTCTTTTATCTCGATTAAGAACATAGAAAGATACAAATTTTTGCGATTATAGCCGTGCTTTTTCACAAAAAACTGAGCTTAAAGGGCTTTAAGTAAACTCCGAGTGACCTTCCCTGAGTTTCTGGCTTTTCCAGAGGAAGACTGCAAGTATTCCGAAACTTATGAAATTAAAAAATTCACTAAATTTGTATGAACAATTATTCAAAAAAACTACAAAAAAGAACCCGCATCCGGGTGACGGGCTGCGGGTCGAGAAGGTTATTGGCCAATGAAAACTTCCAGCCGACAATCAAACATAGAGTTACTTCGTATCATCAGCATGCTGATGATTGTGTTAGTCCACATCGATGGAGCATCGTTGGGATTGCCTCAGCTCGATGGCGAGTTCTCACAACTATCAGCACGGTCGGCATGGCAGATAGTCGTTGAATCTCTGACCATTATCGGGGTCAACTGCTTCACTCTCATCTCCGGCTATTTTTCCATTCATCTCCGGTGGCGCACGGCAACGGCCTATTTGCTTCAGTGTGCATTTTATTCCGTGGGCATATATATATTATTGTGTTTATCCGGGCGAACGGCTCTTACATTCACACAACTGTTTGAAAGCGCGATGGTACTGACTCACACCGACCTCTGGTATGTACCCGCCTACTTCTTGCTGATGCTTATCGCGCCACTCATCAATGCCGGTTTCGAACGATTGACTCCGCGACAAGCGTTGACGCTCACCTGCGTCATTACAGCCTACAACGTTTGGGGCGGTTGGCTGTGGCATGGCGGATTCAACCCTACCGGCTACACCGTGATGCAACTTGTGATGGTCTACTGCATAGGGCGCTGTCTGGCACTCTACCGAGGCGTTTTGATTGACCGGCTCCGCCGACCCGCCACAGTGTGGATGGCCCTATATCTGTTTTTCACCGCCGGAACCTCAGCATTTGCATGCTACAATCCACCGATGGCCTACGCCTACAATCAACCATTGGTCATAGGTGCCGCCATCGCTTTCTTTCTCTGCTTCGCCTCGCTCAACATTCAATCACACCTGATCAACACGGCCGCCCGCTCATCATTTGCCGTCTACCTCATCCACAAATCGCCGGCAATATGGGGTGGCGTCATGCGCCCTGCGGTCATCACCCTTTGGAGCACACTCTCGCTGTGGCAATTCACCGCGGCAGCAATCCTCCTCACCCTCGCCATCTATCTCCTCGCCATGATTATCGATCCCCTCCGCCGCTATATTTTCAAAAAAATCCATCTATAACCGTCTACAACCTGATTTTTAAATAGTTTAGTTTGGGTTCAGCAAAACATAATTCTAAACTATGGGAAAAAGTAGTCATTTTAGCGGACAGTCGCTCTATGGTCAAGTGATAACTTTCCTCTCGGTTTGCACCTTTAAGGCTTCGCCTTGAAGGTAGGCGGCACCTCGGAAAAGAAAAATAAATTTTTCTTTCCTCTCGGTTTGCACTACCTTTGTAAGTTAGTTTTGAATTAACTATGATGGAAGAAAAGAATACCCCCGAGGAAGAAGGCAAAAAGCCTTCGCTCAACTTTATCGAAGAAATCATTGAGGGCGACATCGCCAACGGCAAGAACGGCGGGCGCGTACACACCCGCTTTCCGCCCGAGCCCAACGGCTACCTGCATATAGGTCACGCCAAATCCATCTGCCTCAACTTCGGCATCGGACAGAAATATCACGGCAAGACCAACCTCCGTTTCGACGACACCAACCCCACCAAGGAAGACACCGAATATGTGGATTCTATCCGCGAGGACATCCATTGGTTAGGCTTTGACTGGGACGGCGAATACTACGCCTCCGACTATTTCGACCAGCTCTACCAATGGGCGGTGCAGATGATCAAGAACGGACAGGCCTATGTGGACGATTTGAGCCAGGAGGAAGCCTCCGAATACCGCGGCGTGCCCACCAAGCCCGCCAAACCCAGCCCCTACCGCGACCGCAGCGTGGAAGAGAACCTCGACCTGTTCGAGCGTATGCGCAAGGGCGAATTTCCCAACGGAGCCAAGACCCTCCGCGCCAAAGGCGACCTCGCCTCGCCCAACATGCACATGCGCGACCCCTTCATGTACCGCATCATTCATCAGGAACACCACCGCACGGGCAACAAGTGGTGCATCTACCCCATGTACGACTACGCCCACGGGCAGAGCGACTCAATTGAGGGTATCACGCACTCTATCTGCACCTTGGAATTTGAGGTGCACCGTCCTCTCTACGATTGGTTCATCAAGACACTCAACATCCACGCGCCCCAACAGATAGAATTCGCTCGCCTCAACCTCAGCTATACCGTGATGAGCAAGCGCAAGCTCTTGCAGTTGGTGCAGGAAAAATATGTATCGGGTTGGGACGACCCCCGTATGCCCACCATCTGCGGGCTGCGGCGGCGCGGCTACACGCCCGAGTCCATCCGCCTCTTTGCCGAGAAAATCGGCGTGGCCAAGCGCGACAACGTGATCGATGTGTCGCTTCTGGAATGGTGCGTGCGCGAAGACCTCAACAAGAAAGCGCAACGGGTGATGGTGGTGATGAATCCCGTCAAGGTGGTTATCGACAACTATCCCGAAGGGCAGGTGGAGGAACTGGACGCGGTGAACAATCCCGAAGACGAAAGCATGGGAACGCGCAAGGTGAAATTTTCGCGCGAACTGTATATCGAACGGGAAGATTTTATGGAAAATCCGCCCAAAAAGTTCTTCCGTCTCTCGCCCGGCACCGAAGTGCGTCTGCGCTATGCATATTTTGTGACCTGCACCAGCGTGGAAAAAGATGCCGAGGGCAATATCACCACGCTCCACTGCACCTACGATCCCGCTTCGCGCGGCGGCAACTCGCCCGACGGACGCAAGGTAAAGAGCACCATACACTGGGTGTCGGCTCCACACGCAATGGACGTGGAGGTGAGGGTGTTCGACCGGCTTTTCGCCACGCCCGCGCCCGACGAGGTGGAAGAAGGCAAGACGTTTCTCGACAACCTCAATCCCGAATCGTTGCAGGTGTTGCCGCATTGCAAGGCCGAAGCGTTTTTGCAGGGTTTCGAGAAAAAGCCTTTGGCGCATTTCCAGTTCGAACGCATGGGCTATTTCGGCATCGACCCCGACAGCGAGAAAGAAAACCGCCTTATCTTCAACAAGACCGTAGGCCTCAAAGACACCTGGGCGAAAATCAGCGATAAAGCGTAAGCGTATGAGAGGACCCGGTGCGTCAGCCTACCTTATACCCTATACCCTAACCCTACTCTTCCTCCTTGCGGTTTCCTGCACCCGCAAGACGCCCGGTGTGGAACTGGAACTGAACGGCGGGGCGGACCGCGCGGTGGCGTTTTGGGAGATTTCGGCAGAGGAAGGCGCCGTGTTCATAGACTCGGTGCGCCTTGACAAACAAGGCCGCGGGCGCGTGTATCTGCCGAAAGACGGCGAAGGCATGTACGCCCTGCAAAGCGGCAAAGGCGAAGAAAACCTCCTCGTGCTTTTCCTGCCGCCCTCCCCCACGCACCCCCTCTGCCTGCAAGCCGACTTCACCCCCCTCGTTCCCACCGCCCGCATCACCACCCCACAAGACACCCTCGCACAGACCGCCCTGATCTATCAGCAGATGCTGCTGCAAGCGCAAGACGAAATCCACAAGACCGAAGAACTTTGGGCGGAAAACCGCTACACCACCCGCAACGTGGACTCGCTCTACGAAGCTTGCGTGCAGAATATCAATGCTATGCAAGAAACCATGCGCACCGTGGCGCAGGAACTCTGCGGCGAGAACACCCACAACCTGCTGCCCGTCTTCATGGTGAACAAACAACTTGCCGGCAAGGATCTTTTCGATATGGAAAACGGACAGGATCTCGCTTTCCTGCTCGACTGCGCACAGAGGATGCAGGAACAGCAACCCGACAACGCCCATGTGCGCCGCTTCCTCACCACCCTCCGCCGCGCACAGGCCGCGCAACGGCAACGCACCCTCAACCCCGACACCGATGCAAACCCTTGATATAAAGCTGCAACAGGAACAGAAAGCCTATTTTCTCTCCGACTTTCACCTCGGTACCCCCTCCTATCAGGAAACACGGGAGCGGGAACGCCGCATCGTGGCATGGATAGACGCGCACCGTGCCGATATGGGCGCGCTCTTTCTGTTGGGCGACGTGTTTGACTATTGGTTCGAATACCTCTACACCATGCCCAAAGGCAATATCCGCCTGCTGGGAAAACTGGCCGAACTCACCGACGCGGGCGTGCCCGTATATTTTTTCTGCGGCAATCACGATGCCTGGCATATCGATTTCTTTGAAAAAGAATTGGGTATCAAAGTGATGAAAGACCTTGTCCTGACCACGATAAACGGTTGCCGGTTCGTGCTGGGGCACGGCGACGGCCTGGGCGCGGGGCAACACGGATACAAACTGATGAAAAAGGTGTTCAGCGCGCGCATTTCGAGTGTCCTGTATGCCGCCGTCCATCCCTACCTGGCACAGAAATTCGCCTCGAACTTCTCGCACCGCAGCCGCCAATCGGGCATCCGGAACAGGGCGCGTGAACGCGACAAGAACCGTATCTTGGTCGGCTTTATGCGCGATTTTCTGAAACACGAGCCCGTGGACGCCTTTATCTTCGCCCATAGGCACTGGCCGGTGTTGGTGGAACTGTTGCCGCCAAGCGGCACGGAAGACAATCCCGACGACACGAGGGCGTGCAGGGAGAATCTTGTGCGGCTGCGCGATGAGCATGGAATGCGGGTGCCCCCCTGCCACCCCGTCTATCTCAACACGGGCGATTGGCTCCAATATTTCTCTTATGGTGCATTCGACGGAAAAATCCTGTCCTTGCACGGTCAGAACCTAAAAACCGAATTGTAGTGGCGCGCATTGCTATCGAAAACATGGAATTCTACGCCCATCACGGGTGTTTTAAGGAAGAGACGCTTATCGGAACGTGGTTTTCGGTGGACGTGTGGCTGGATGCCGATACCGGGAAAGCGCAGCGGAACGACTGCCTCGACGACACGGTGAACTATGCCGAGGTCTATACCCGCATCAAACAAGAAATGGCCGTTCCCTCCAAACTCATCGAACACGTGGCGCAACGCATCCTCGACCGCATTCTTGCGGAATTTCCCCTCGTGCGGAAGGCGGGAATCACCCTGCGCAAAATCAATCCCCCTCTGGGAGAGAAAATCGGAAACGTGAACGTATATCTGGAACAGGAACGATAGGCGGCTTAATACGCGCTGTATTCCTTGACGTGGAACACCGAGGTGTTGGAATAGAACACTTGCAGAAGCTTGAGCATCTCCACCAAAGCCTCCTCCATCGTGTCCACATAAATCGCTTCGTTCTTCTCGCCGATACTGTTGTTCATCACCAAATAGGAGTCTTTGGCGGCGTTATACTGAAAAACGAAATAATAGGTGGGTTCGTGCTGAATGATATAGGACATGCCCGGCTCGAGCAGACCTAAGAAAACCACCAACGCATCGTTGATGTCTTCCTGCCATACGTCACCCCGGTCGGTGGAGATACGGAACGCGTTCTCGAACACGTCGTGCGAGAAGTTGGCCAAAGGCTGGTTGTAGTCCTTCGCCGAAACCAAAGTAAGGTCTATATAGGAACTCTGCGCGCGGGCAACCGTACCCGCCGCAGCGAAACCTATCATAACCAATACTATACTAAAAAACCGCTTCATCTATTCTATGTAGCAATCGGAGGGTAAAAGTAGTAAAAAAACAGGAACCCTCACCGCCCTCCGGACTATTTTTTCAACGACTTTATCAACTTTCCGCCCTTTACCGGATCACACCCCTCGGCTTGCGCAGAACCACGTTCTCCATGCGCTCGTCCGAGTCGAAACCCTCGCCCTCGAGCACCAGCCCGGGGCTCACCTTGCGCACGAACACATCCGAATAAATCTTGCGCGTGTCCTGATTCCAATACAAAGCCTCGGTATAGAGGGTATCCAAGGTACGCATATCGTACACCCGCACATTGCGGTAGAACTTCATCAACTTCTCGTTCTGGAAGTTGATGGCCGAGTCGGCGAAAAGCAACACATCGATGCCGTTGCCGTCCTGGTTGTAGAACACCGACTTGATACCTCTCGGGAACACCTGCGCGGGAGAAGCGCCCTCCTCGCCCGTGTAGTTGTGCATGGCGGGATATTGCATCTCTATCTGCATCCTGCCCTCCTCGGTCACCATATTGCTCGAACCGGCAAGGCTCTGGCGGGGTGCGGTGTGAATATCGTCGAAAGGCATATAGACGGGCGTTTTCTGCGTGCAGGCCCCCAGGCACAAGGCCAGCAGCACGCAGAAAACGCCCGTCTTATACGAAAGAATCCGATTCATCCTCATTATCGACGGGCGCGAATGGTGGTGTTATGGTTGAACCAGCAGGAAATGGTGTAGCTTTCGCCCTCCTTGAAACCATAGGTAAACAGGTCGTCGGAAGAGGGGAAGTGCGCCGAATAGTTCGAAACCAACGTGGAAGCCGTTTCGCTCAACGAGGGATCCACGGATTTGGCCTTGTTGAACATATCCACCGCGGCCCAATAGGGGGCACGCAAGGCGATAGGCGAACCGTCGCCCGTGCAGGAGCTCGCGCCGCCGGCATAAATCAGACCCAGCAACAGATAGGCGCGGCCGCTCTCGGGGTTGATGTTCAGCACCTCGCGGCAGGCGTTGCGGGCGGCGGTGAACTGACTGAGGTTCATGTAGGCCTCGGCCAACACCAGGTAGGCGCGTTCCTTATAGGCCTCGCCGATAGCTTCCATAACCTCGGGGGTGAGGTATTCCACCACGGCGGCATACTGTTTGCGCGAGCGGTTCATGCTGGCCATCTGATAGGCGCTTTCGGGCGAAGGCTCCAGTTTGTAGAGGGCCTCGGCCATTTTGAAGAAAATGTCGTTGTCGGTGCACGAACGGTTGTCCATCAACGTGGTGGCCTTGCGCAGATAGTCGGCGTTCTCTTGGTTGGCCTCGAATTTCTCGGTATAGATGTTGATAAGGTCCTCGCAGGCGGCGTAGGGCTCAAAGCGGTGGGTAATCGCCGCTTCGGTGGAGCCGGGCAGGGTGTCGTCGGGGCGGGTGGCCGCGATGCCGTCGAGCACGGCGATGGCCTTTTCGTAGGCAGTGATGATGTCGGCCTTGGTGAGAAGGTCGGCTTTGTAGGCATCAATCACACATTCAAAATAATTATACGGCACATTGCAATAGGCCTTCTGCTTGGAGGGTTGCTCCAAAGCCTCCTCGTAGAGCGCCAGGGCCTCGCGGAGCTGCTTGGGTTTGTAGACGGTCATGTCCTTGGCTTTCGTACCCTTGCACAGACCGGGGTCGCCGAAATACTGCATACGCAAATCGTAGAGGTTCATCAACTCTTCGATGTAACCGGCCCGTGTTTCGGCATCGGGAGCCTTGTTGATGCGGGTCTTGAGGATGGCCGCACCGCGGATGTAGGTATTGAGGGAGGTGGCGGGGCATACGGTCAGTACCTGCTTCCACGCATCATAAGCATCGTTGTAGTTTTTCTGCTTGTAGAATTCCTGATAGACGGAGAGGTTCTGCAAGCAGGTAAGGCTGTCTTCGGGCGTGGCGCCATATTTCTGCGCAAACGCGGCCGTGGTGAACAGGAACGCCATCGGCACAATCAACAACTTCTTCATATTCTATTGTTTTTATTTATTCTTAATCGTATTTGGGTTTCACGAACCAAGTCTCCATAGAGGAGAAACTTACGCCCACCCGCATAAAGTTCTCGCGGATCTGGCCGCGTTTGA
>CAZEOJ010000003.1:0-4142 GCA_964513825.1 uncultured Bacteroidaceae bacterium | reverse complement strand
GAGGAGAAACTTACGCCCACCCGCATAAAGTTCTCGCGGATCTGGCCGCGTTTGAGCGAACCCGTCTGCCCGAACTGCAAGCCCACATTGATGAGCGAGCGGCTCTTGCGCACGGGGATGCCCAACCCTACGCTGAAACCGTAGGAATACAGTTCTTTATCGGTATAGGCCGTGTAGTTGTTCTGAAAAAATCCTCCGATACGGTAGGCGAAGCGCCGCGCCACGGTGGTGGCCTGCGGGTTGTTCTTCAACTCCGCCCCCGCGTTCACGCTATACGTGTTGCGGAAAAAATCGTAGGACTTTCCGTATTCGCTGTATTCTTTCCACCATGCGTAGGTAAAGTCGGCCCCTATCACACACTGGTTCTCATATTCATACGAAAAACCCGCCCGCAGGGACGAGGGAAAGGTATACTTGCCGCGCCGCGCCGCTTCGGGCATATAGGCGGTGTCGGTGTAGGAACCGAAGACGCCTTGCGCGAGGGTGGTGCGTTTGGCTTGAAGCGTGCCTTTCATCGTATAGGACGCGCCTATCGTAAAGCTCTGATATTCCTTAATGGGAATGACCGCGGTCAAACCCACGTCCAGACCGAAACCGTTCAAGCGCGTCTCGGTGTAATACTCGCCCGCGCCCGCATATTTCGACAGGGTATCGTCCAAAAAATGAAGCGTGGAAGTCTGCATCAACTTGCCGAACAAGTAGTTGAGATTCACACCCGCCGTCACAGGGCCCCAGCCCAACGCATGACCCCAGCCTAATTTCGAGATGCCTCCGTCGCCCTCGTGAATCAACTGCGTGCGCCCCACGTAAGGGTTCAGCTCGCCGTTGTCGGAAAAATAAGAGGTCTTGTAGAACATATCGGTGAGCGGAAGCAGATAGACCGCCATTTTATACCACTTGCACACAGGGAAATAGAACTCTATGTCGCTCAGGCCGCCCGAAGTGCTGTTGTTCTTGGCCCGCGAGCCGTTTATTTCCTGCGTCAGACCGTTGATACTCACATTGAAGCCTATGTCGAAACGCACGCTGAGGGTATCCACGCCCGTGCGGTAGGTGGCGGGGTTGAGCGGGTTCATGTTGCCCTTGCCCGACAGCCCGATGCCTATACCGCCCAGCGCCATGTTGCGCACGTTGAGATAGGGCTGCACGATGCCCGGCCCGAAAACCGAATAAGGCGACATCATCCCTGTCTGCGCATGGACACGGCAAAGGGAGGAGGCACACAAGCATACCCCTATCCCTATGGTGGCAAGAAAAATGCGTCCTATCCTAAAAAACATTCAAGTCCAAAATTTCGTTCAGCCCTCTTAAAACGAGGTTATGGTACGCAAATATCTCATAATTCAAGGACTTTTCAAAATAAGAAGCATTGCCTCCCGTCACCACGATTTTGAGGTCGGGAAAGCGTTTCCGATAACGCTCGATAAAGCCCTGCACCTCGTAGCGCAGACCGTCCAGCGCGCCGCTGTAAAGGGCGGTGCGGGTGTTGTTGATGGTCTCGGTGTCGCGTTCCTGCCGCAGATCCACCATAGGCAAGGCCTCGGTAAAGCTGTGCATGGCCCGCAGGCGCATATTGAGGCCGGGCGAAATGGCACCGCCCAAAAAACGGGCGTCCTTGTCCACCACGTTGTAGGTGACGCAGGAGCCGAACACCATACACAACACATTCTGACCGGGATAGAAAGAAGCCACCGCCGAGGCCACCGCCACCCGGTCGCGTCCGAGGGTCTCGGGTTGCTCGTAATCAATCTTGACGGGAATTTTGAGGTCGGGGCGATAGGACTGCCAGTCTATGAAGTGGCTAAAATCGGAAAGCGTCTTGGCCAGGAACGACGGTTCGCGCGCCACGGTGCAGACGATAGCCGCGTCCATATCGGGATGCAGGTGACGCAGATGCGCGATGTCGGAGGGGTTGAGCTTGGCGCGCATCTCGTGGCTCAGCAGCTTCTTGCCCTCAAAAACGCCCCACTTGGTGAGCGTGTTCCCTATGTCGATAACCAATTTCTTCATACTAACAAATGACCCGTCTTACCAAGGCCGAAAGGCGGTTGCGCATCCTGTCGAGCGTTTTCTTGCGTTCTATCAAAATATTGATTTCCAACTCATCACCTGCCGCCACTTCCTTGAAGTGTCTGTTCCAATCCTCTATCATGCCGTTCACCTTCTCTATCTTGAAGTTGGAGACAGCCTGAAAGACCGCCGCGTTCAACTTTTCGGGGTGGCTCTGCACGGTACGCACATAAATGCCTTTGTTTTCCCATGCCTTGCTCACCTCGTGACAACCGGCGGCCAAATCGGCCACCAGATTGCGCAGGGGCATATTGTCGGAAAGCATCAGGTCTTCGACCGCAGGCACCGACCCGCTTTGCAAGGCCGTGGCAAAGATAGAGAAAAGCTCTTGATACAGAGGGTCGGAAAGGCTCAGTTCGTCTTGCTGCAACTCGGAGACGATATAGGCGCACACGCTCGACACCTGGTCGATAGGCTTCTCATCCTGGTCGTAATAAATCTGTTTGGTGGTGCTCCTGCCGTGATTCACCAGCAGCGAGAGCAACTCGCGTTCGAGGGTGCGGGCGCGGGCCAGGGCGTCGGCTTCCTGTTCGCCCGGCGTGGGCTCCTGCTTGGGCGCGCTTGCGGCAACCTGATTTTCAGCAATCTGCTGCCCGCCTCCTGACATCTGTTTCTGAAAACGGCTGCGGAAGATACGGTTGAGCTTGTTGAGCAGGTCGGATTCGGAGATTTCCAGAAGCCGGCTGCACTCCTGCACGTAGACCGCCCGTTTGATGCTGTCGGGAATCACCGATATGCTGGTGAGGATGTTGTCGATGAGTTCGGCGCGCTTGATAGGGTCGTCGCCCACGTCCTTCAACAGCAGGCGGGTCTTGAACGAGATGAAGTCGACGGCGTTTTCTTTGAGATAGGCCTGTATCTCCTCGGTGCTGTGCGCCTTGGCGTAGTCGTCGGGGTCCTGCCCGTCGGGAAGAAGCACCACCCGCACGTTCATATCCTTGGCCAGCACCATGTCGATGCCGCGCAAGGAAGCCTTGATACCCGCCGCGTCGCCGTCGTAGAGCAAGGTGAGGTTGCGCGTGAAGTGCGAAATCATCTTGATCTGGTCTTCGGTGAGCGAGGTGCCCGACGAAGAGACCACATTGGTGATGCCCGCCTGGTGCATCGAAATCACATCGGCATAGCCCTCCACCATATAGGCCATGTCGTGCGACACAATCTCGCGCTTGGCAAAAGGTATGGCATAGAGCACATTGCTTTTGTGATAAATCTCCGATTCGGGCGAATTGACGTATTTGGCCTTGCTCTTGTCGCTGTTGAGGATGCGCCCGCCGAAACCCAGCACCCGTCCCGAAAGGCTGTGTATGGGAAAGATGACCCGTCCGCGGAAACGGTCGAAGAGTTTGCCCGTTTCCTCTTTCTCGATAGTGAGGCCGCTCTGCACTAAATATTTCTTGTCGTAGCCGTTCCGCAGCGCTTCCTGCGTAAAGCCGTCCCACGACTCGGTGCAATACCCGAGCTGAAAGTGCCGTATCATCTCGTCGGTAAAACGGCGCTCGCGGAAATAGGCCAGGCCCACGCTCCTGCCCTCCTCGCTCTCCCACAGGTTCTTGACAAAATATTCGGCGGCGAATTGGGTGAGGTGATAAAGAGACTCGCGGTCGCTTTCCTTTTCTATCTGTTCGGGCGAAAGTTCTTCTTCCTGAATCTCGATATTGTATTTCTGCGCCAGATAGCGGAGCGACTCCACATACGAATAGTGCTCGTGCTCCATGAGGAAACTCACCGAATCGCCGCCCTTGCCGCAGCCGAAGCACTTGAAGATGCCCTTGGCGGGCGATACCGAGAAAGAAGGGGTCTTTTCCTGATGAAACGGACAACAGCCCCAATAGTTGGCGCCCCGTTTCTTCAACACCACGAAATCGCCCACCACCTCGTCGATGCGGGCGGCATCCAAGATAGCACGTTTGGTTTCTTCGGGTATTCTGTGGTTCATGGGCGTCCAATGTAAAAAAGGCGTCCCGGCCAAGCCGTCGGACGCCTTTGTGTGAGCGGCAAACGAGTCTCGAACTCGCGACCTCCAGCTTGGGAAGCTAGCGCTCTACCAACTGAGCTACTGCCGCGTCTTTGGG
>CAZEOJ010000002.1:0-48024 GCA_964513825.1 uncultured Bacteroidaceae bacterium | reverse complement strand
AACTCGCCCGTGCGGTTGTATACGTAACTCAACCCTTTCTTCACCTTCTCCAACGTATATACCGTATCACAGACCTGTTTGGTCTTTACTGTAGGTGTCGGTTCGGGGTCAGGCTCCGGGTCCGGTTTGGGGTCGGGCGTTGGGTCGGGCTTGGGGGCAGGCGTATCGCCTGTCTTGACCTCCTCGCAACTGTGTACCGCAGCCACCATCTCTTTCAAGGCCGTCTTGTCCGTAGTCGTCGTATATGTCACCTCGCAGTCTTCGGCCACATTCACACAGTTCTCTACCGTGAACTCGCCCGTGCGGTTATATACGTAACTCAATCCTTTCTTCACCTTCTCCAACGCATATACCGTATCACAGACCTGTTTGGTCTTTACCGTAGGCGTAGGTTCGGGCTCCGGGTCCGGTTTGGGGTCGGGCGTCGGGTCAGGCTTGGGTGCTGGAGTGTCGCCAGTCTTGACCTCCTCGCAACTGTGTACCGCAGCCACCGTCTCTTTCAGGGCCGTCTTGTCCGTGGTCGTCGTATACGTCACCTCGCAGTCTTCGGCCACATTCACACAGTTCTCTACCGTGAACTCGCCCGTGCGGTTATATACGTAACTCAATCCTTTCTTCACCTTCTCCAACGCATATACCGTATCACAGACTTGTTTGGTCTTTACCGTAGGCGTGGGATTGGGTTTGGGGTCGTCGGGTTTTGGGGTTTCTCCGCCCTCTTTCACGGGCTCGCAACTGTGTACCGCAGCCACCGTCTCTTTCAAGGCCGTCTTGTCCGTGGTCGTCGTATACGTTACCTCACAGTCCTCGGCTACCTTGATGCAGTTCGATACCGTAAAGGCTCCCGTGCGGTTGTATACGTAACTCAACCCTTTCTTCACCTTCTCCAACGTATATACCGTATCACAGATTTGTTTGGTCTTTACCGTAGGCGTGGGATTGGGTTTGGGGTCGTCGGGTTTTGGGGTTTCTCCGCCCTCTTTCACGGGCTCGCAACTGTGTACCGCAGCCACCGTCTCTTTCAAGGCCGTCTTGTCCGTGGTCGTCGTATACGTTACCTCACAGTCCTCGGCTACCTTGATGCAGTTCGATACCGTAAAGGCTCCCGTGCGGTTGTATACGTAACTCAACCCTTTCTTCACCTTCTCCAACGTATATACCGTATCGCAGATCTGTTTGGTCTTCACCGTAGGCGTAGGCGGTGTCGGTGTATCGCCACCCTCTTCCACAGGCTTGCAGGTGGTGCTGTAGGTCACCGTCTCCACCAAGGCTGTCTTGTCCGTGGTTGTCGTATACGTTACCTCACAGTCCTCGGCTACCTTGATGCAGTTCGATACCGTAAAGGCTCCCGTGCGGTTGTATACGTAACTCAACCCTTTCTTCACCTTCTCCAACGTATATACCGTATCGCAGATCTGTTTGGTCTTCACCGTAGGCGTAGGCGGTGTCGGTGTATCGCCACCCTCTTCCACAGGCTTGCAGGTGGTGCTGTAGGTCACCGTCTCCACCAAGGCTGTCTTGTCCGTGGTTGTCGTATACGTTACCTCACAGTCCTCGGCTACCTTGATGCAGTTCGATACCGTAAAGGCTCCCGTGCGGTTGTATACGTAACTCAACCCTTTCTTCACCTTCTCCAACGTATATACCGTGTCACAGATTTGTTTCGTATTCACCGTCGGAGTGGGCGGCTTAGGTGTATCACCACCTTCAGACTTGCAGTTAATGCTGTAGGCTACAGTTTCTTTCAATGCCGTCTTGTCGGTGGTCGTTGTATATGTTACCTCACAATTTTCGGCTACCTTCTTGCAATTTTCGGTCGTAAATACGCCTGTACGATTGTAGACATAAACCGAACCTTTCTTCACCTTCTCCAATACATAAATCGTGTCGCAGATGGTCTTCTCTTTAGGTTTATCGCCACCTTCGGTGCAGGCAGTACTGTAAGTTACCGTCTCTATCAAATTGGTCTTGTCGGTGGTTGTCGCATACGTTACCTCGCAGTCTTCGGCAACCGTCTTGCAGTTCTCGGTCTTGAATGCACCCGTGCGGTTGTAGACATAAACCGAACCTTTCTTCACTTTTTCCAAATCGTAAATCGTATCGCAGATGGTCTTCACACCAGGTGCGGGCGGCGTGCAATCCAATACGGCCTTGGCTGTGTCGAACTTCTTGTCTTCACTCAACGCGCTTATGTAGGTAACTCTGCAGACACTGTCCACCTGACGGCAGTTGACCAAAGTACCTTCGTCCAAACGGGTTTTTGTCTCTACACCCGTCTTCTTGTCCTTATTGTAGTCTATCGAATACAACGTATCGCAGATAATCTTCATGCCGGGCTCGGCCTCGAGGCACTTGAGTTCGGTATGCTTGTAGGACACCACTTCCTTGTAGACATCCACACCCTGGGCGTTGAGACCGGCGTATACCAGCTCGATGAAAGGATCGGCGTAGATACTGTCGCAGAACGGGTTCACCTTCACCGTATCGTTCTTGGGCTTGCCGGGATAGGGCTCGTATATCGCATGGTAGAGAACCGTGTCGAGCAGGTGCTGCGTGGTCCTTACCATGGTGTCGCTGTAGGAGTATTCCTGGCGTACCGGCGTGCTGTGTTCGGTCACGAACATCAGCGTGTCGGCATACCTGTAGGTGATGCTGTCGGCGCCTTCGCTGCCCCTGAGTCGGATTTCGGCGCACTCGTAGTCGCATACCGCCGTGTCGAACATGGGGATGGGTATGGTGATGACCCTGAGCTTGAGCGCACAGCCTTCTTCCTTGCTTTCACCCACAAAGTAGAAGTAGTTGGTGTCGCGGGTAAGTTTGGGACGGTAGAGGCTGTCGGACAAGGTGAGGTAGATGCTGTCCTGCGCGTCGAACCACGGGTAGTAGCCGCCGGGCATGGAGCCGATTACGGCCACCTTAGGATTGCTGCCTTCGTAAACCACGGTGTCGTAGTAGTTCAGGGCAAAGTGGATGTGGCGGTAGGTGGCGCGCACGGTGATGTTCTTCTCGCATCCGTTGCCGGCCACGGCGTGCAGGTAGTAGGTCTTGTCGGTGTCGGTGACGCTGTCGGTAAACGCACTGTCGGTGGAGACAATGGCTCTCGGGTCACCCACGCCGTAGAGTACCTGCAGGGCGCTGTCGACCCAGGTGTAGGTTACGTCTTCGGCATCCACGCTGTCTACGGCCCAGAGCATCTCGCCGGGGTTGCAGAAGTTGCTGTCGGGTACGGCGCGCAGGTAGAAGCCTTCCTTCACCACTACGGTAACCGTGTCGGTGGTATACTTCTGGCAGCCGCCCGAGCTGGCGAAACGCGAGGCCACGTAGGTGGTGGTCTGGGTGGGCGTCACCTTATAGTTGTTGCCCGAGTGCAGCGTGGTGCTCTTGCCCAACTCCTGCCACGAGGGGGTACGGGTGGCGTTGGCCACGGTAAGGGTGGCCGTGTCGCCGGTGCAGATGACGATGGTGTCTTCCAGGATACGGGCGGTGGCCGTAAAGGTTACGGTATACGGTTTTTCGATGTAGCAACGGTCGGCGTTCCATACCCTGAGCGTGTCTTTGTAGACAAAGGTGCCGAGGGTGTCGGGACGACGGTAGAGGAGGGTGTCGCCGGCGGCATTGCGCAGCACGCTGTCGGGACGCATAAGGATATAGGCGAAGCTGTCCACATTGGCACCATGGAGGTCGGTCACCACTACGGTGGCATCGACGCTGTCGTCGAGACATACGCTCACGTTCTTCACATCCGTCTTCATCAGACCGCGGAACACAAGGGTGACGGTGTCGTAGACAATCTTGCCGGCGCAGGCGTTGATACCTTCGGTGCGCAGGCGCAGGGTGGCCCAGCCGTCGGCATTGTACATGGAGGCGCAAGGCGTAAAGTTGACGCTGTATTTGTCGACATTCGCTATGCTGGGCTTGCAGGGTCCGTAAGTATCGAGATACCAATAGTAGGCGTCTTTGTTATACTCGACACTGTCGGGCGAAACCGAGAAACGACCCGTCTGCGCGCACTTGAAGATGGTGTCGGCGATATAGATCCTGGGCATGGAGTCTACACGCACGTGGATGGTGTCGTAGTAGTGGCATCCGTCGCTCGGGCGGGTGATGGTGAGGTAGTAGCTGTTGGTGCTGTCCACCAGGATGGGATCGTTGGCCAGGAACGCCAAGGGGTTGGCCGTGCCGCGGGCGTTGCTCCACTGCATGGTGTAGTGCTTGAGGATATCAAGAGCTTCGATATCGGCCAGCAGAACATAGGAGTTGATCTGACAAACCGCGGTGTCGTTGGTCACATAGCCCGAGAGGTCTTCCCACGGCTCGTAGGAAAGGGTCTTGGTGCGGCTGTAGGTGCAGCCTTCGGCGGTGGTGATGCTTACGCTCACCACGAGGCTGTCGGTTTCGGCGGGCAGCGGGGACAGGGCGAGGCTGTCGGCCGTGCCGGTGCCGAGGGTGGTGGAAACGCCGCCCTTATAGGCCACGGCACTCCAGTTGTAGGCGTAGTTGACATAGCCGCTCTTGGCGAAGAGCAGGGCCGTATCCAGACGGAACGTGATGGGCGTGGTGGGACAGGGCGTACCGTGGAGGATGGCGATGTCGGGTTCGGTGGCCAGGGTGATGTGCAGCGAATCCTTGAACATGCAGCCCGTAGCCGTGGTGCCCGTCACATAATACCAGCCGCTGTCGGCCACCGTGAGGCTCCAGGTGGAGGCGGTGTCGTTATCGGTCTTGAGCACGGACAGGTTGCCCGAAGCGTCGCGGGTGCTCCATATGATGGTATGGTCGGCGGGTCTGATGGCGGAGGCGCCGGCGGCGTCGACCGCAAAGCGGGCACGGTAGGTGCCGGTGCCGCCGAAGCATACGTCGGTGTTGCCTTTCACCTCAAAGGTATAGATCTCGCAACCCAACAGGAGGATTTCGATGCTGTCGGCCAAATCACATTCGTTGCTGCTGTTGGTCTTGAGGTAGAGCGTCACCTTGCCCTTGGCGAAGTCGGCCGCGCTGGGCGTGTAGGTGGGATGCAGGATGCCCGTGTTGTTGAACGTGCCCGTGCCCGAGGTGCTCCACAGCGGGGTGGCGTCGATGACGGTGTCGCCCTTCACGGTGACGCTGTTGCCCTGGTAGCAGGTGTCGTTGAGGCCGGCGCGGAGCCATGCGTTCGACTTCATGGTGGTCTTGGGCACCACGATGGGGCTGTTCTTGGCCTTGCAGCCGTATTGGTTGCGGATATGGATGCTGTACTCGCTCTGGTCGGGCAGCGGCTTGAAGATGCCGTCGGTGCGCCAGCTGGTGCCGTCTATGCTGTATTCGAGGGTCTGCGCGAAGCGTCCCTTGCGGGGTACGGTCTGGTAGCATTCTATCCAGGCGGTGTCGTTGCTGCACGCGCGGGCGGGATTGTAGCGGGCCTTGTTGGGGTTGGCCACGGGCGTGGGATAGATGGTGGCCTCTACGGTGTCGCTGTGACGGCTGGCGGCATCCATGCAGTTGCCCAGCGGGGTAACCACCGCATAGTAGAGGTCTTCGTCGACGGCGTCGGTGAGGGTCAGCGTGGCCGAGCCGTTGCCGAGGGCTATCTCGACGTTGTTGCGGATTCTGAACCATGCCAAGGTGTAGTCGGTGATGCCCGTCACGGTGGCCTGGAGTGTCAGTTTGCCTTCTTCCACCTCCGCTTCGCAGAGGGCATCGGCTTCGGCCACGCTGACGGCGAAGGTGGCCGGGGCGCTCACGTTGAGCGTCACGGTGGCCGTGTGCGTGCGCTGAGCCGCGGTGCAGAGGGCCGCGCCGAGGGCCGTGGTGTCGGTGACGGTGGCCGTGAGGGTATAGGTGCCGGCCACGGAGGGTTTCATCCACAGGCGGGCGCCGTTGGCCGAGGTAACGAGGTCATCGGCGGGCAGGGCGGGCGAAACCGTCCACGCGAGCGTGTAGCCGCCGGGCATACCGCCGCTTACCAAGGCGTCGAAGGTGATGCTGGAGTCTTGACAGAGGTCGAAGACGGTCTTGGTCTGGTTGTCGCCGGCAATCTCGATGCCGTCGATGCAGGTGTCTACCACACTCACCCTTACGCGAGCGGTGGCCTTGCAACCGGCTTGGTCGGTGGCTTCCACCTCGAACAAGCGGGTTGCGGTGAGGTTGGTGGTATAGGTGTTGGCAGCGGTGGCATCCTGCGTGTAGGAAGCCTGCTTCCAGCTATAGGCGTAGGGTGCGGTGCCGCCTTGCGCGTCGGCATGGAGCGCGGCCTGCGTGTTCCTGTTGATGATGGTGTCGGCCCAAGCGTCGAGCGTGAGCGCGGGATTGATCTTGATGGTGAGGCTGTCGGCCACAACCTGTTTATCGGCGCAGGCCTGTGCGGCGGCCTCCACCACGGCTTTGAGCTTATAGCCGTCGGCGATGCGGTTGCGGTCGAGCGTGAGCGAGGCACTGCCCTGCCCTACAGGTATGCCGTTGAGGTACCATGCATAGAGGTCGCCGGTCTGGAAGCTGCCGTTGAGCGTAAAGGTGACTGTGGCCACGTCGTCGCAGAGCACGCCCGGCTCCTGCAGGCTGGCGGCCAGGGTGCGAGTGGCGGCGTTCACCTTGAGGCGGTAGGGCAAGCTGTAGAGGGTGTCGCAATCCATATCCAGCGTGGCGTCGGGAACGAATACCATGCGGTAGAGGGCGTTGTTCATCGAAGCCTCGGCGCGGCGTACCAACAGACCCGCGTTGTCCACCTTGTAGTCGGCGGCCGGAACGTTGCTCCACGTGCTGCCGTTGTCGGTGCTTATCTGCCAGATGCGCTGCGGGTTGCCGGCGCGCATGCCGCCGATGGTGACGGTGAAGCGTACGCTGTCGCCCTCGCATACCTCGTTGCCGTTAACCGGGCTCTGGGCCTCGATGTAGTTGCATTCATCCATATCGATGAAGAGCGAGTCGTAGCCCGTGCAACCGTAGCTGTTGGTGGCGTAGAGATAGCGGTAGCCCGCGTGTTCTACGATGCACTGCGTGCTGAGCGCATCGGCAGGCTGCGTCTGCGGCGTCCAATGATAGGTCATCGGGTCGCTCAGACCGCTCAGAACCGAGCCGTTCAACTGTACGGTGTCGCCGAAGAACGCGCTTTGGTCGGGACCGGCCTCCACTACGGGAACGGGGTTGACGGTAAGGCTTACCGTGTCGGTGTATACGAGTTGCAGACCGTCGCAGAGTTCATCCGCGCTCAGTTGAACCACGGCATGAACCTTGTCGCCGTCGGCAAGCGCGTTGGTCCTGTAGGTCAGGGCCGCCGAGCTTTGCGCGAGGGTGCCGTTCAGGTACCAGTCTACGCGGGCGGGCAGGTAGGCATTGCCGGTCATCACCACCGTAAACGTGGCTTCGTCGAAGCGGCAGAGCGTGAGGCCGGGTTCGGGCAGGATGCGGGCCGTCTTGGCGGCGGGCTGCTCGAACTGCGGAACCACACGGTTGCTCACGGCCGGGTAGCTGCTTTGGTTGAGTACACAGAGGTTGTTCGCCACGTACGCTTCGGCGAAGACCACATCGCCGACCTGCAGGTTATTGGCGTCGTAGGTATTGTACGAAGCCCCCGAAACCACCTTGTTGCCGTTGCGGTACCAGTTGTAGCGCAGGTCGGCGGCGGCCACCCCTGCGGGGGCCGTTACGGTGGCGGTGAACGTGTAGTGGGCGGCACCCGGGCAGAGGGCGTCGGGCGTGTCGATGGCCACCGTCAGAGGCTTATAGGCGTTCTGCTTGCTGATTACCAAGGTGTCGGCCTTCTCCAGCGTGTCGCAGGGACTTGCCGAACGCACGCGCAATACCACGGTGTCGCCGTTCATCACGGGATGTGCTGCGGCATCGAGCGCGGCGGCCGTGCCCACCTCGGTTCCGTTGATATACCAGGCGTAGGTGCGGTTGTTGTAGACCGTGTTCACGGAAGCCGATACTTTCGAGCCGGGCAGGTTGAGCAAGGTGATGTCGGTGAGGGCGGTGTTGCCGTCCACATCCACCTGCGCGTTCATATAGTCGGCGGCGCGCGAGGTCTCGGCGGTGCTGTAGAGCAAGGCACCGTTGCGGTAGAAGTTCATCTTGCCCTCTTCGCGGCCGATGGCGAGTCTGTCGCCGGCCTCCACCGTACCGAAACTGGTCATATTGGCCTGTACGCCATTGACATAGACATACAGATGCGTTTCACCCTCGCCGTCGGTCACCATATAGAAGCTGTAGGGCATGGTCTGCGCCGAAGCGGCGACACCCTTGTATACCAAGCCCGCGAAGGCGCTGTTTTCGGTGCCCTGTACGCGGTATTGCAGCTGCGCGTGCAGACCGAGGTCGATATTGGTGCCCGTGACGGGAGCCAAGGCCACGCAGGCATCGGCGTTTTCGGTCAGTTCGACGCCGAGCGTATCGCGTGCCACAATCTTGACATTGAACGTGCCCACGCTCTCGCAGGTCTTGCGCAGGATGGTGACGGATACCGTGCTGTCCTTATAGATGGGTCCGAGCGTGAAGCTGTCGTTGCCACGAGGCTGCCACATGCCCTCGCCGAAGCGGATGCTGTCGAACGGCGTGCCCGCATGGAACGGGAACAGGTTGCCCGCGCACACGGTTACCTGTGCGGGCGTGACGGTCCAGGTGGGACGGTGCGCCACCACGCGGAACGTATCGGGACGCGAAGGACATTCGGCATAGCCGGTGGAGGCCGTAGCCACATAGTAGTTGGTGTCGGGCTCTACCTCAAAGCGGGTGTTCTGTACGAGGAACGGACCCGAACCCATGTCGGTGCCGCCTACCTTGGCCCATTCGTAGGTGATGTAGAATACGTTGCCCGTATCCAGAACCTGCGGGAAATACAGGTAGGTGTCGGGCTCGTAGCATACCGTGGTATCGTAGCTGCTGAGGGCGATGGTCGTGCGCTGACGGACAATCACTTCCACAGTCGTATCACTCTCGCAACCGCCCAGGAGACTGCGCAGACGCACGTATACGGCGGCGGTGCTGTCCAAAGTTACCTCATAGGTGGAATGGTAGGTGGAACCTGCCGTATCGCCGGGCCAGAACACCTCAAACATCCTGTCCTTATCATAGAACGTAAAGGTGGCGGTCTCGCCGGGGCACATATCGATGGCCTTCGTCTTGGGATAAGCCAACGAGATATACTTGGCCGGGTCGGCGTAGGTGCCCACCCACAAGGTGGAGGCTTCGTGATAGAGGGTGTCTTGGTTGGGCGTGATGTAGGCCACACGGTAGCTGCCCGCGCGGTTGTCGCGGAACGTCATGGCCAGCGTGTCGCCCGTGGAGATGTTCTCCGTGGTGGCGGGCGCGAACTTGCCGTCGGCACTGTACTGGAAGAGCCAACCGCCGGCGTTGCGCAGCGAGATGCTGTCGATGACGAGGCTGTAGAGCACCGTATCGTCGGAGCAGATGGTGTCGCGCTTGGGCGTGAGTTCGGCATCGCAGCTCGAAACGATGTAGACGAACTTGCTGGGCGTACCCTTGCAGAGACCCGCCGATTCAGCGGCCCAGAACTCGTAGACGCCTACGGAGTCGAGGAAGCGACGCTCGGGCACATAGGTGTGGCTCTTGGCGTATTCGGGACTGCGCTTGAGGAGCTTGGTCCTGGCCGAATCCTCAAACCATTCGATGTAGCCCAGACCCGAAGCGCTGTCGGCACGCTGCGACGGGAAGAGGTCTATCTTGCCGTTGCAGGCGTAGATAGTATCGATGCGGAACGAGAGCGTATCGAATTCGTAGTCGGGCTGGTTCTGGATATAGACAGACACCATCTTGTCGGTCGAGCAACCGTCGTCGGCCTTCACACCCACGTAGTAGTGGCCTTCGGCCAGGTTGCCGAAGACGGAATCGGTATGCCAGGTGCGTCCGCTGTCTATGGTATAGAGCAGGTTGTAGGCAAGCTGGCTGGCGCTCGGGTTGATGACGATATAGGTGGAATCGTCGGGCACGCACGAGATATGGTTGTGGGCAACCACCTGCTGCGCCTGCAGCGGTTCGGGCTTCTCGCCCACGCGGAAGGTGGCGGTGTCGCTATATACACTGTTGCTTATCACACAGTTGTTGTCGGCGAACGAAGCCACGGCATAGAAGCGGTCGCCATCGAACAGGTTGTTCTCGATGATGCTGTCGCCGCTGCCCCTGTAGGTGGTGTAGTTGTTGCGGATGCGGTACCAGCGTACCAGCAGTTCGCCGGCGGCGGGCAGGTTGCCGTTGACGCGGGCCTGGGCGCGGATCACCGCCTTGTCGTTCTCGCAGTAGGAACGTGTCTGCAACGTGTCGATGCGCAGGCTCAGCGTGTCGGGCGCGTTTATCGTGAAGATGAGGCTGTCGCTCATCACGATGCCGTCCGGGTTGCAGTATTTCTTGGTCTGCTCCAGCGTGTCGGTGACGGTGAACTTGACGGTATAAGTGCCGGGCTGTGCGTCGGCGATATCCATGCGGGCCGAGTTGGGGTTGGGCACGATGATGCTGCCGTCGTTGCTCAACAGCGGCGGGTTAACCGTCCATTCGCTCTGAGGCGTGCCGAAGGCCCTGTCGCCCGTTATCAGACCCTGGAACGTGGCCGTCTCGTTGACGCAGACGCTCTCGGGACCTTGCAGCTTCACATTGGTGATGCAGGTGTCGTTCACCTTCACCAATACCTTGCCCGTGCCGATGCAACCGAGGCTGTCGGTGGCCGTGACGGTGAAGATGCGGGTGGCCGAAATAGACTTGGTCTGGGTCTCGGCCTTCGTGTCATCGACTACAAACGAAGCATCCGTCCACTTGTAGGTGATGCGGCCCGTGCCCTCGGTAGCCGACGCATGCAGCATGGCCGCGTCGTTCTTGCGGATCATGGTGTCGGACCAAGCCTTCACCTTGACCGGACGGTGGAAGCGTACCGTAATCGTGTCGCTGATGTTCATTCTGTTGACACAGACGCTGTTGCCATAGAGCACACCGATTACCTTGTCGCCGTTGTGAACGGTATAACTACGCTTGTGGTCGTTGCCGTCCCATTCGAGCACGCCGCTGCCGTTCAGCTTCCAGGCCACTTCGTAACCCTCGCTGAGCTTGGCCTCGTATACAGGATATACATGACAGTCGGTGGTGCAGAAATCACTCTCGCCCAACAGGTCGATGGTGGGAGGAACGAGATGCGCCTTGTCTACATTGAGCGAAAGCTTGGGCGTGTAGACCGTGTTGCACAGGTTGGAGCGCGACGTGTCGGCGCTGATGACGGCGCGGAAACGTACATTATTGCTCGCGTCGAGGTCGAAATTGGCCGGCTTGACCTTCAACGTGCTTCCCGTGCGGTCGTTGGTAACCGTATAGCGGCTGCCGCTCACCTCGGCCCAAGTGGTGCCGCCGTCGGCGCTTATCTGCCACAGGTAGCGGTTCGAACTCGGCTTGTAGCCCGCCATATCCACACGCAGCAGGGCGCTGTCGCCGTCGCAGACCATATCGGGAACGCTGTAGTTGCGCAAGGTAGGACATTCATATACATCCACTTCCACGGTGTCGGTGTTCGACGCGCAACCGTAGGCGCTGTAGGCCGTCAGGAAGTAGAACGTGGTGGTGTTGGCCGTTATCGTGGGGTTGAGGCTGTTGCGGCCGGGAACCGTGCCCTGCGTGGAGGTCCACTGTACGGAGGTGGGCTTGTCAGTCTCGCGCAGCAACTCGCCGTGCAGCATCACCTTGCTGCCCGCCACAACCTCGGTGTCGGCCCAGGCTCTTACCCGAGGCACTTCGAGCAACCTTACCTTGATGGTCTTGGAAACGTTGCCGGTGCTGTCGAGGCAATAGCCGGTGCTGTTGGGATGAACCACAGCGTATACGTCAAACGAGCTGTCGGGCGTAACGGTATAGCTGTTGCCGGCGGCGGCAAGACGGCCGTTTACATACCAATCTATCGTGTATCCGCCGCCGTTCACCACCTTGGTGTTGAAGGTGACGGCCGTATTCGGGCAAACCGCGGTATCCTTGGCACGCGCCAGATACATGTCGAAGTCGAGCTTGCGGTTTTCCTTGAGGCTGAAGTACAGACGATGGCTCAAGGTGGGATTGCCCTCGCGGTAGAGTGCACAGGCGGTGGCGGGCAGAACAGCCTCTACATGCGCGTAGTCGCCGTTCTTCAAGTTGTTGTAGAGATATGTATTGGCGGCCGTGTTGCCCTTGACGAGTGTGCCGTTCAGATACCAGTTGTAGCGCAGGTCGGAAGCCGTGAGCGAGCCGTCGGCCACATTCTCGAGGTTGTAGGCGTGGGCCGTGAGCGTAAAGCCTTCGCCTTCGCATTGCGCGGCACTGTCGCGGGTAAGGGCGAGGAAGAAAGGCGCGTTGGGAGAGGCCGGTCCGTCCACAATCAAAGTGTCGTAGGCGTAAAGGGTATCACAGCGGTTCACACCCATAGCACGGACCGTCACCGTATCGCCCGACTGCAGGTTCACCTTCTCGTAGTCGAAGGTAGAGGCGGTGCTGATCACCTTGTCACCCACTTTCCATACATAGGATACATTGCCGCTTACGGGACCGTACTGCACTTCCGCAAATACCTTGGCCGCCGTGGTGCTGCCGTACATGATCGGGTTGATCACATCGCCCGAGCGGAACGAAGCCGCCGCGTAGTTCACCTTGAGGCCGTGGCCGTAGGCAGGTTCGTCCATACGGTAAACCTCACGGTGCGTGCCGTTCTGGTCCACATAGAAGATCACCTGCTTGTGGTCGCGTACAATCGTGAACACATCGCCCACCTTGTAACTGCCCACCGCACTGTAGGTGACGGGGTTACCCTCGTGGTAGATGGTAAACGAACCGTTGGTGAGGTAGAAAGCGTAGTCGAGCGCCGTGTTGCGGTCGTTCTCGTAGTTGAAGCCGACGAGAACCGCCAGTTCCTTGCCCGTGGCCACATAACGCATCGTGCTGTTGGCCAAGCCATAGGCCGAAGTAGGCGCGTAAGGATAGTTGTTGCAGTGAATGTGACGGGCCACACCGTCGCCGACGCTCCAGTGCATGCTGTTGAGCGAGGTCCATTCGGCCTGCTTGAGAGCCCCTACCGTGCACTTCGTGCTGTCGGGCTGGTTCAGTTTCACCGAAATCGTGTTGAGCGGCAATACCGTCACCCGGGTGCTGTCGTAGTAGTGGCAGAAGGTGTTGAGGATTTCCGCGTGCAACAGATACTTGCGCGAAGTATCCACCACACCCTTCCAGCGGAAAGCGTTGGTGCTGTCCTCAACCACGGCCAGGGTATCGAGCGGGTAGCGGCCCGAAGGCTGTGCCGTCAAAGTATAGAGGATGTGCGGAATATCGGAACCGATGGCCGTGGAAATGGCAACCACCTTGTTCTCGATAAAGAGCGTATCATCGTGGCAGATAGTCTGGTCGGAGCTGCGTTTGGCCAACGCATAGGCCGCGCAACGGGTAAGACGGATAACCATGCTGTCTCTGGTGTCGCAACCGAAGCGGCTCGAAACGTGCAGATAGAGGATAATGCTGTCCGACTTGCGGTCTTGCGTGCCGAGGATATAGGTAGGATGCAGCACTGTCGCGTTGGTGAAGTAGCCGTCGCCGCCCGTGGTCCATTGAATCCTGTCGCCGCGGACGCTGTCGTGGAACAAGGTTACGTTCTTGTTCGACTCGATGGACGTGTCGGGACCCGCATCGGCGTAAACCGCAAAGAAGTCGATATCGGCTGTGTCGAATACCGTATTGACAGCCACGCACTTATAGCTGCTCACAGCTTTCACCGCAAGCGTATGCGCAGCACTTGTATCCATGGAGGCCACAAGGTGGTCGAACGCCGTGCCGTTGAGGCCGGAAACCACCGTATCGTCAAGATACCAAGTTATGGCAGGCAACGCCTTGTCGAAGACAGGATGACGGCCCTCCACCACAAGGTCGGCATGCATGAACACTCTGCCGTCGGGATATACGCAACCCGTAACCACCTCGGGATCGATGCGGACGGCGATGGTATCGATAGGCATTATCAGAATAGTGGTGTCGGCGCTCTTGACGCTGTCGAAGCCGCACTCCAACGCCCTTCTCACATAGCAGAATACGTTATAGTAGAACGTGCCGTCGCTTACATAGTCTTCCAGACGGATGGACGGCGTATCGGTCAGAGCCACCGCCTTGTTGTTGATATACCAACGATAGGAGTAAACCACCGTATCATCGGGATTATCCACCACTTTCACGGCCACGCCCAACGTGTCGCCGGCACAGAGGGTGTCTTCGCTCACCACTATCGAAGCCACAGGCTTGACGTGACGGCGCAAGGGGAACAAGGCCGTGTCTTTGGCGCGTTCCAGACCGCATTCAAACGGCAGGGAAACCACGGCATAGATGGTGTCGAGATCTACAAAGTCGTTGGTTATAAGAACCGTATCGTTGGCGTTATTGGAACTTCTCAACAATCTGCCGTTCTTGTACCAAGCCAAGGTAACGGGATGGTTCTCGTTCTGCATGTAGCTGAACGAAAGCGTGTCGCGGGCACCCGGGCAGGAGTATTTGGGCAATACACGCGCGGTGTGCGTCACCACGATGCCGAGGGTATCGAGTACGTTGATGACCATGGTGTCGGTTACCGTACAGCCGCTGGATACATTCGACATGGCGGCCACCATGCGGCCCGTGGAGAGCAACGCGTAGTCGATGGCGTTCTCGTGCGTGGAAACGGGGTTGTAGGCCTCGCCCTTGTCGGGAATGAACGTCCACGCCGTGTGGTAGATGCGGTCGGTGGTGGTATCGGGCACGGCACCCTTGTTGATGCTCAGGTAAACCGTATCGGGATAGCAAACGTTGATGTCCTTGCCGAGATCGGGCTTGGGCAACTCGTTCACAATCACATCCACACGCTTAAAGTCGGTGCAGTTGGTGTTGACGGTGCCGTAAACGCGATACGAAGCCGTTTCGAGAGGCAGGTAGTGGATGCTGCTGTCGCGGCTCTGTGCCTGCGAGAAGTAGCGTACCGGCTCCCACATATAGGTCTCCGCACCCGTAGCTCCGATGGTGGCGCTGTCGCCACGGCATACAAATACGGTATCGGCCACCGTCCGCAGGAAATCCTTGGCAACAGGTACACGAACCATAATCTCTTGCGACATGGCCGACGGAACATCTACACAATAGTCGTTGGTCTTGGCAAAGAGTTTCACCACATCGCCATCCTCGAAAGCGTAATTGTGCTCAACGAGCGAAGCCTCGCCGTTGCCGAATTCAAACGGCTTGCCGTTCACATACCACGTATAGGTGGGCTTGTTGACGGGAGGAGCCACAATCCGCGAATTGAACACCACGCCGCTCTTATGGTAAACGATGCGGATATCGAGCAGCTTGGGATCCTGATGATGCGAGGATTCGGGCGTGTTGGGACACCAATGCGTACGGAGGGCATAGCCGCCACGATATACAAAGGCCGTGGCCGGAACCGTCGACGTGTAGAATACCGTGCCGTTCTTGATATAGCGGACATTGTTGTCGAGCACTTCCACTTCGAACACATCGCCGGCCACATATCTGCCGAACGAACCCTTGTTGGTACCCTTCTCGTAAACCTGTACGGTGCCCGCATTCAGGTAAATCGCATAGTCGATGTCGCCGTAGTTCACCATGCTCTCCTTGGAGGTGAGACCGAACATCTGATAGTAGGAAGCATGGGCCGCCGTGGCTTTCACCACACCGTTGCCGCCGGAGATAACCTGCTGCGAAACGGCGGCACTGTTCGTCCAGTCGCTCGTATAGCTGCCGTTGCAAACGGTGGCCAGATAGCCGTCGCGATATACGTAGTGGGGCGAAATAACCTGCGTAAAGCGTACAAGTTCCTCGGTAATACTTTGACAATCAAGCGTTCCTTCCTGTTCGATATAGGCGCTGAAGTGCTTGCGCGGACGCACGTAGATAGTGTCGTTCGCCTCCACCACATTGCCGGGCGAAGCGCACTGGTGCTTGGTCTCCAACCGAGCCACCAAGTTGCGCATATTCACCGCCGTATCGCTGTTGGCCTGCAACTCGTCGTAGGCGATGCGCAAGGTATTGGGTGTGCCGATGATGGTGCCGTCGAGCATCCACGTAAAGGCATAATCCTTGCCCGCGTCTTCGATGGCCGCCACGAAAGTAACCGGCGCATATTCGCAGATGGTGTCGCCCCATGCAGGATATTCGTTGATAATCTGCGTGATGGTAACCTTGGGCCTATGCAGCGGATAGGTCTGGAACGTCAGGGTGTTACTTTGCTTGGGAGAGCCCTTGATACAGGTGTCGTTGGCAAAGTAAACGCAATATACCTGATCGCCCGCGGCAAAATTGCCTACCAGGGAGTCGCCCGTATGAACGTTCTCGAAGCGTGCGTTGGCACCGCTGTCCACACGTTTCACAAACCATACGTAGGTGCCGGAGTCGTAAGAAGGCGTATGCGCCTGGAAGATTACCACCTCTTCGTCGGGACATACCTGCAAGCCCTTGTTGCTGTTGATGTTGACATCCGCATCGGGCATCTTGGTGTAGCGAACATAGAGAGAGTTGCTCTTGACGGTACGCTCCGAAACACACTTCTTCGACGAAGTCATCTCGGCGTATACGGTCGAACGGTCGAGCATACCCGCATAACTGTCGCTGAACAACGAATCCTTACCGGCCACATAGTTGTTGAAGTACCACTTGAACGTAGGTTTGTCGCCACCGCTCATAATGCTGTCGGGAACAAAGAAATGTTCTTGCTTGCTACATTCCACAATGTTGACGGTGTCGCCGCTCTTATAGCCGTTGTAGTCGATCACGAACGACGGCATCGTGGTGGTTTCGGTCTCCACGCGGATGGTGTCGGTGTAGGTGCATCCACGCAGGGTGTATACCGAATAGATATAGTAGGTGAGCGAATCTTCGGGTTTTACACGCACCGTGGCCGTGGTGGCCTCGCGGGCATTCAGGGTAGCCGGGGTGCCGGAATGAACGGCCGTTTCGGTCCATTGATAGGTATTGCCGCGGTTCGGTTGAACGCTTATCTGCAACGCGATGGTCGAGCCGTGGCAGATCAAGGTGTCGGGCGAAGCCGTTACCGTAGGTTCAGGCGAAAGCTTCAGACTGTCGCTGAAGAAGCAGTTGTGACGGTCTATTCCGTAGAAGGCGTAAACGGTAGGTTCGGTGGGACTTACCTTTACCTTGTTGGTGTTGGTGGTGTCGAGAACCCTGGTCACGCTGTCGGTATCCACACGATAGAACCAGCTGTACTTCACACCGCCCTCGGCATGGAGCACCACCGTATCCCTGCGGCAGAATACCGAGTCGGCCAAAGGCGAAACAAAGTGCGCCTCGGGCAAGTAGACGGTAGGCTTAATGGTATCGCTCAAAGCCAGACGCGTGGTGACGCAGCCGATAGACGAAGCCAAGCCGGCCCAAACACTGTCGCCGGGACGGAGCGTACTGATACGCAGAACCTTGCCTCCATTTTCGGTATAGGCCAACGTTTCGCTGCCCTTCATTACCGGCGTCTTGAGAACCTTGCCGTTCACATACCAGTAGAAGGTGGGAGCGTTGCCCGCGTTGAGCGTGGAATCGACGGTAAAGGTGAGGAAGTTATCCACACAGGTGGCCATCGTGTCGACGCTGATATGAACGGTAACCTCACGCGGCGTGGTGGGCGAAATCTCGAACAGGTCGGTGGTATCGGGCTCGCAACCATACTTCTGACCGATGACGCGATAGAAATAGGTTCTCTTGGCGGGATCGGAAGTGTAGCCGAAAGTGCCGTCGCCCACGTTCTCAAAAGCCGAGTCGGGATGAACCGCCCTCTGCCATTGATAGCTATCCATATCGGTGGGGGTGACCGAAAGGCTGAATATGGAGTCGAAGCAAACGTAGTTCTCGCCGAGGATGCGGCCGATGCGGGTGCCGGTGTAGACCTTCACCGTATATACGTTGCTGTAGTACGGGCAACCGTCGCTGTAGACCACCCGACGGAAACGACGCGTGGAATCGATGCAGTTGCGCCAGAGGTAATCCTCGCCTGCGGGCTCATCGGGACAAACCTTATAGCTGCCGCCGTTGGTGCTGTATTCCCAACTGTAGGTATAGGTGCCGTTGCCGCCCGAAGTAACGGTGTTACCCTCCAGCATCACGCTGTCCACCTCGGGACAAAGCGTTTCGGTAGGACCGCTCACCGTATTGACGGGAGGCGTGTAGACGCTCACCTTGAGCTGAGGCGTGGCCACGTCGGGACAAACGCCGCTGCCCACCAAGGCACGATAGAGGTAGGTATTCTTGGTGCCGGGAACGGAAATGCTGTCGGCCGTGCCGTTGAGCGCGCTCCAAACCACACCATTTACGGAACGCTGCCACTGAATGCGGTTGCCAGAGTATTCGTGGAGCTTAAGCTTGAACGACGTATCGGGACACATCGTGGTGTCGGGCGTGGTGATATAGCCCGGAACGGCACGTTGGTGAACAATCACATGCGGGTAGCGTACCAAGGTGTCGGAAGCCACAGCAACACCCTCGGTCACGTTGATCACCGTAACCTTGCAGAACGTGCTTTGCAGAGGCAGCAAACGGATTTCGGGCTTGTCTCTCACCACTTCGCCCTCAATTTCCCAGATATACCTGTAGACACCGCTGCCACCTTCGGGCTGTGCCGTAAAGCTTACGCTGTCGCCCACACAGATCGTGTCGCGGTAGTCGTTCAACGTGATGTCGAAAGGCCGGATGCTGTCCAGACGGAACGGACCGCCCAACACCTTCACCTTCACGTCGTCCTGTGCCGTACAACCCCTGGCATCCTTCACCTTGAGGTCGAATACCGTGGTATAGGTGAGACGCGAAGTCTGCATGATAAGCTGCGTCTTATCGGCATTGAGCGCGTTGTTGGTGCCGCTCTTCACCCACGAATAGGCATAGGGTTCGGTGCCGCTCTTCACCCAGGCTTCCATACCCAGAATGACACGCTCGCCATATTGTACGCTGTCGTCCACACCGGCGTATACCACAAGCGACGGATAGGCCGTCAAGGTTACCGAGTCGGACGAGTAACGCGTGGGAGGACAATGATTTTCGAAAGCCACAGCCTCTACCCTATAGGTATAGGTGCCGGGAACGGTATCGTGAATCGTCAGAACGGCCTCGGTGGCGCTGTCGATGGCCACACCGTTCCTGAACCACTGCAAGGTGACGGGAACGTCGGGGTTAGACAGACTCACCTTGAGCTGCTGCGGGTCGGCGGTGCAATAGAGGTCAAAATCCTTCTTTATGGTGATGGACGTGCCGATTTCGTCATATACATCCACTTTGTGGACGTTGCTGATGAACGGACAACCGTCGCTGTACACCATCCTGCGGAAGTAGCGCGTGGTATCGATGCGGTTGGTCCAGGTGTAGTTGACACCGTCGGCCTCGTTGGGGCAAGTCAGATACTTCTCGCCGTCAAGGCTGTATTCCCACTTATAGGTGTAGACCCCGTTGCCGCCCTCGGTAACCAGGTTGCCCGTCAAGGCCACACCTTCCGTTTCGGGACAGAGGGTATCGGCCGGGCCGGCAATCGTATCGAGAGGCGAAGTGTAAACCAGAACCTTCAAATCGGGCGAAGCCACGTCGGGACAAACTCCGTTGCCCACCAAAGCACGGTAGTAGTTGGTCTTGGCGGCGCCCGAAATGGTGATGGAAGCCGTGCTGCCCACCAGCGTGCTCCACGTTGTGCCGTCGACAGAACGCTGCCACTGGATGCGGTCGCCCGAATAGCTGCGGAGCGTGAGACGGAAAGAGGAATCGGGACACATCGTGGTGTCGGGCGTGGTGACGGTACCCGCCACGGCACGCTGATGAACCACCACGCGCGGATAGCGGACCAAAGTGTCGGAAGCCATAGGCGTGCCTTTGGTAAGGTTGATCACCGTTACCTTGCACTGCGTGGTGCTGGCGGGCAGGAAGCGGATCTGGTCCTTATTGCTTACCACAGTGCCTACAGGCATTTCCCAAACATATTCATACTTGCCGCTGCCGCCCTCGGGAAGCGCCTCGAAGCTTACGCTGTCGCCCACGCAGATAATCTCCGCATATTCGTCGAGCGTGATATCGAACGGACGGATCGAATCCAACGAGAACGGGCCACCCACAACGGTCACTTTCACTTCGTCCTTGGCCCCGCAACCCACCGAATCCACAACCTTGAGTTCAAAGACGGTGGTATTGACAAGACGCGGCGAAGCGGTGGTGAGAACCGTGCTGCTGGTGTTGATAGGCGTGGTCTCGCCCTTCTTGACCCACGTATAGGCATAGGGCAACACACCGTCGGAAACCGTGGCGTCGGTGCCGAGCGTGATGCTCTCGTTATAGTCCACAAGCGTATCCATGCCCGCATACACCTTGGGCAGGGCATAGGTCCTCAGAACCAACGTATCGTAGGTGACACGCGGCAGCGGGCAACGGTTGCGCGCTTCGGCACGTACCACATAGGTGCTCAGACCCACCGTATCGTTCTGAATGTTAAGCGTAGCCGTGGTGTCTCCGGCCAGCATCTCGCCATCCTTGAACCATTGCAGGCTCACGGGAACCGAGGTGTTGGACAATACCGCCTTGAGGGCCTTGGCATCGCCGGCACAGTAGAAGGTAAAGTCCTTGTCGATGCTTACGTAGCTCGAAGGATCGGCATCGGTGGTGATGTTGAACCTGTAGTTGCGCGTGCAACCGCCTTCGAGTTCCACTTTCACCAGAACCGCCTGTACGCTGTTGGGGTTGCCCGCACGCACGGTATAGGTGGAAGCCGTGCTGCTGTCGGGCCACAGATATTTGATACCGCCGGGAACGGTAATCTCGATGGAGTCGCCCTGACAAACCGACGTATCGATAACGGGAACGAAAGTCGACTGACGGACCTTGAAATCGTAGTCGGTGGCGCAGACCACACCGTTGGTGTTCTTGACCGCATGAACCGTATAAACCTCGGTCTCTTCGGTAACACCCACCACAAGCGTGTCGCCCTTGCCGATTTCCACACCGCCCTTGAGCCATGTGTAGGCCACAGTGGCATCCTTGCGGGCCCTGACGGTGATATCGGTATTGAGACAGCCTTCGTTGATGGCCGGAACACCCGTGTTGATCTTCGGCAGCACGGTCACATTGACACGTACCGGCTTGCTTTCGCACTCTCCGCCCCTTTCGGTGGCCGAAATCGTATTCTTGCCCACACCGAGCGAACTGATATTGCAGGTATCGCCCTGACCCATCTCGGTGGTGAGGGTGTAATCGCGATACCAGACGATAAAGCCGCCACCCGCAGGCTTGGCCTCGAGAGGCTTGCGCGGAGCATCATAGCAATAGATGGTGTCGCGGCTGATCATCTTCGGACCCTCGGGCGTATTGTCCGCATAGAATTCGAGCGTATCCCGCGTCACGCAACCCGCCGCCGAAAGCACACTTAATATATAGGTGCCGTTGGGCAGGTCTACAAAGTCGGCCGAATTGCCGTAGTTGGCAGGATCCTCAATAGAATAGGTAAGCGTGGTGTCGCCCTTGGCGCGGATGCCTATGATACCGTCGCTCTCGCCGCAAGACGAAGGCACAATCGCCTCTACGCTTGTGATTTGCGGAGCCGCACCCACAAATACCCAAACCCTGGTGGTGGCACTCTTGCAGTTGTTCTTGATCTGATAGAGATAGTAGGTGTACACGCCCGGCATGGAGGGGAACGGCATGGAATCGCCCGTGTGAACCTGGTTGGTGCACCGTATATCGGTGAACCAGCGGATTTCGGCCTTCTTGGTGTTCGGGTCGAGCAGGAGATATTCGGGCAAGGTATCCTGAACGCAATACATACCCGCATTGGTGACGGCGGGAGCCACGGGACCGTTGGGGTCGCGCAGGCTTATGTAGACGGGCTGGCTCTTGCAGGAGTAGATGTCGGCCACCTGAGCCGAATACATACCCGCGCTCAAGCCGCTGTACACGGTCTGCGTACCCTTATCCACACCATTGAACGTATAGGTGTAGGGAGCCGTACCCTTGTTGCCCGAGAGGGTGATGCTGCCCTCCTCACCACCGCAGGTGGCGGGGTTGTTATAGGTGTAGGAAAGCGTAGGAGCAGGTTGAACACCCAGATCTATGATTTCCGAAGGTATGGGAAGCACCTCCACACACGAGGCAATCAAGCCCGTGGGCGTCATAAAGGCCTGAACCTTTTCGCCCGGCGTGATATTGGGTATCGTAAAGAGCGTGTCGCGCGTCTGGAACGTACGCTTGCCGGTCGTGCCGCCGTTGAGTTCCACGCTGAACGCCTTGAGGGCCGAAGCCGAAACATTGGTATACAGACGTATGCGGGCGGGATCGTTGACGCAACGCGGTGTATCCACCAAAGTCATCGAGAAGATTACCGAATCGAGCACATGGAGCGTCACGGGCGCGGTGGTATCGGACGGCATACAACGGCTGCTCACCGCAATCAGACGATACTGGTCGCCCTCCTCAATCTTCTCCACATAGTTGACGGTGAGGTTGGCCGAGTTGAGACCCTCGTACTTGCCCGCGGGCGCCTTTTCGGAAGCCAGCTTCCATTCGCCCGTGCCGCCTACACGTTTCTCCCATATATAGGTGAGGTCGTAGCCCCTTGTGGTCGTGGTGATGCGGGTGGAACCGTTCAGGCACGCATATACATCCGAAGCCGTGGCCTTGGTGCTGGTGGTGGGATGGATGTTCACCCTCACGTTTCTCGAAGCCGTGCAACCCTCTATCGAAACCAACGTAACCGTATAGGTGGTGTTGGACGTAGGCGCCACCAAAACCGTATCGGTTTCGGACTTGGCATCGCCGCCGGCCACCACAAACGTCTGCGGCGTCCAGAACAGGCTATCCACACGCGTACCCGTGGCAAACAGAGCCACCGTATCGGCAGGACATATCGAAGTGTCGCGCGTGATGGTGGTGAACTTGGGCGTGCCGTCGGGCCACAATACCAAGGTATCGGTATGGATGGGATTCACAATCGGGCACTTGTTGGCCACGGTCACGGCGCAGAACAGACGCGCGCCGTTGTATACCGTATTGCCCCTGCCGGCGTAGACCGCCTTGCCCTCGAAGTTCCGTACCGCCTTGAACGTCTTGGCGGCGGTATCTTCCACATACCACGTATAGTTGGCCACACCCTCCACGGTCTCGTCGGGCTTGACACCTATATTAAAGTATTCGGAAGGCGTGCAGAGCACGGTGTCGCCCGTAAGGGTGGCGCTGCTCAATACAAGCCCGATAACCTTGACGGTGATTTCCTTATATACGGTGTCCACCCCGTCGTCTACGGTAAGCGTGTAGACCGTGGTGCCCACAGGACTGTTCTTCATGCAGAGAACCGAGGTGTCGGCCGTAGCGAAATACGGGTTGGCCGGCGTGCTGTCCAAAGGCTTCTCGGTCCAAACGTGGTGATACATCTCGCTGCCGCCCACCGGCTTGCCGCTGATGCAGAGGCTGTCGTTCTCGCAGATCTCGATGTACTGCTTAACCACCGTACCGGCCCCTATCTTGCCGTCCATACCCAGAGGACCGCCCTTGCAGGTAACGAGTACGGTATCCCTGTGGATACAACCATGAATGTTGGTACCCGTAAGCACATATTCCACATTGGCCTTGATGATGCCCGTCTTAGCCTCGAGGCTGTCGGAAACACCCTTGATGCCCGACAACGGCGCCCACGAATACCGCATGGTGTCGCTGGCCAAGGTATCCTGGTTCACCGCCACAAGCTTGCCGTGCAGCAGACCGGTGGTATTGTATTGAATGGTGGTATCCTTGCCCGCATTCACCACAGGCGCCTTGTGCGCCGCGGCCACCCAGACATTCGAAACCTCGGGATCGAAAGCCGGACACCTGTAGGCCGTGTACACCAGAGCCTGAATCTGGGTACCCCTATTGACCGGCGTGGTGAAGATGAGATCCTGACCGCTCGCCAGAATGGAGGTATCCACCTTCCAGTCGATGCGGCACTTGGTGCTGGGAGTATTTACGAAGCTGAGCTTGAAGGTGGCGTTCTCGCCCTCGCAGAGCGTATCGTTGGGAGCGCGGACAATGGAAGGATAACTATACTGGATAGGATTGATACTCAGTATAGCGTCGCCGATAATCAAAGGATCGTTGGAGTAGAGCGTGTCGCGGATACCCGTGGTGGCCTTGCGACCATCCACCACGCAACGGTATTTGAAGCCGTCCATGGCCATAGACAGAGCCGTGGTCTTGTGCGCCGTATCCTTGCCTATATGCAGGAAGCAGTTGGTGGAACCCTGTTGTTCCACCCAATACGGATTAGGCTTGGGCAGAGAATCGATGTCCACCCAGCCGTCGCCCTCGTCCACCTGCCATTTGTAGTGGGCATCCACACCCGAAGCACGCACCTTGAAGGTAGCCTCCGTGCTGTCGCACACCGTAACGCTCTTGGCGTGTTCGATGATACGCGTATCGGTGTAGACCTCCACCCTCACGGTATCCTTCACCACGCAACCCCACGGTTCGGTAAGCGTTACCTGATAGGTAGTGGTGGTGCGCGGGGCGGCGTTGACCGTATCCTTATCGCAGATGCCGCCGGTAAGCGAAGCGCAGGGCGTCCAAGCATATTGAGCGAACTCGCTGCCGCCCGTAGCCCAGATATCCACGTTCTCGTTGAGGTTGATGGCCTGTTCGGGGCTAACCTTCATTTCGGGCAGATTCTTGACATGGATATGAAGCGTGTTCGATTCCTTGGGACGGCAATCCACACAATGGATGCTCGAATGGAGCATCAAACGCACACTGTCGCCGTCGGCGAGCGTATCTATCCGGATAACGTTCTTGGAAACACCGTCAAATACGGTGTCTTCGTTGTGCAACCATACAAAACGCGGATTGTCGCCCGCATTCACGTAGGCCGAAGCGAACGTAAGCGGCAAGCCCTCGCACACCGTCACATCCGTAAGACTTTGGTCGATATCGGCGGCGATGGTCACGTTCACGATTTTCTTTTCGGTGGCCTTGATGGTGATAGGCTTGGTCTCGTAAGGACGGTCGGTGACGCATCCGAGCGACGAATATACCTCCACGCTCAACTTGAAGCCGTTGGCCAGACTGTCGAAATAAGCCGTGGTATCGTTGATCTTCTCCAAAACGGGGAGACCGTTTATCTTCCATACAAAACGGGCCGTATCACCGAAACCGTAGCCGGTGAGCCTAAAGAACGAACTGTCGCCATAGCAAAGTTCCTCCGTGCCCATATTAGGCGCCATGCTGTCTATGACGGCATATACCGGTTCGGCATAGATGGCCTTGATGATCTTGGAGGCCATGGGCAATTCGTCGCTCGAGGCGCAACCCGGGTCGATGGTGACCGTATAGGTACCCGCCATCTTGGTGGTGAAGTTGGGACGGATGGGGTTCTGCTCGCGCGAGGTCCAGCCATCGGGGCCACGCCAATAGTAGTTGGCATATTCCACCGAGTCGGTGGCTAAGAACAAGGTATCTTTAGGACAGAGCGAATCTACCGCGTAAATCAGATATTGATTGGTGTCGCAAGGCACGGCGCGTTTGGCAAAACCGTCCGACTTGCCGCCCGCATACATAGGCACAAACAAGCCTTTGCCCAAGGTGGTGATAAAACCGTCGGCTATGCCGCCCATATAAGGCCAAGGCTTGGGTAGAGGATTGTTGATATTGTGGAAACCGTCGCCGAAACCACCCAGATAGGCCACCGACGGCAGGGCTTTCATGCCCATGGAGATATGGCCGTCGCCGAAACCGCCCAAATACGATACGGCGGGACGGGCCTTCATGGCGGTAGAGATATGACCGTCGCCGAAACCGCCCAAATAGGCCACGGCGGGACCGGTCTTCATGGCTACAGAGATATGACCGTCGCCGAAACCACCCAAATAGGCCACGGCAGGGCCTGTCTTCATCTGTGCGTGGGTATGGCCGTCGCCGAAGCCGCCCAAATAGGCCACGGCGGGGCCGGTAAACATCTGTGCGTGGGTATGACCGTCGCCGAAGCCACCCAGATAGGCTCTGGCAAGAACTTCGGGTTGTGTGGCAGTGGTGTTACCGTCGCCAAAGCCGCCCATATAGGCCATCGCCACAGGATTGGGTTGTGTGGCGGTGGTGTGTCCGTCACCGAAACCGCCCAAATAGGCCAGATTGGCCGAAGGCTTCATCGTGGCGGTGGAATGACCGTCACCTATACCGCCTAAATAACCGAGATAAGGTCTGGCCGTAAGGGTAACGGTGGCGTGCCCATCGCCTATACCGCTATGATAGAGCGCCATAATCGGACGCACCATCTGCATGTTGGCATGACCGTCGGCCATACCGCCCGCATACGTCTTGCTGGGTTTGGACAATTTGGAAACCGCCGTTTCCACACCGCTCGCCATACCGCCCGCATAAGGCCCGAATTCTACGTCATCGGCAACGGCCGGTTCTGCCGAAGCCGCCGCAGGCATGGCCGCAACGGGAATTTCGGGCGCGGAAACAGGAGCCGCAACCGAAGACATAGGAACAGATACCGAAACAGGCGCCGGTTCGACCGCAGGCGCAGAAAGGGTAGAGCGATAGCGCACCACGGCCGCGCTTCCGGCCAAAACAGCCAGAAAGAGCGCCACGGCTAACAGAATCCCCCTTATGTGAATGCGGTCGAAGTGTTTCAAACCTAATTCCTTTTAGTTACTAAAACTCACTAAGGTCGTAGCGGGTCTCAGGCGGTGCGTAGCGCGCCCCCCTAAAACCCGTATAGGGCGTTCTGTCGCCCTCGTTGGCTATGATGACCTTACTTTCGGCATAGGTGCGGTCCGAAACCTTTCCGCCCCTAAAGCCCGTACCCTTGCCCGACGCATCGGGCCAACAAGGATCCACGCTGAACGCATCGGGAAAGACCTCCGCCTCGCCCAGCTCGTCCAACTTGCCGTCGCCCTCGTTGGGAATGAACTTGCGCCCGTCGTCGGTGCTCACATTGATGCAACGCTCCCAAAGGTTGTCGCTCATGTTCAAAATGCCGTAGTAGGTGGCGCCCGCCTCGGTGCGCAAGGTGGAATCGCCCGAGAAGCCGCCCACGCGCATCACCCAAGGCGCCTTGCCTGTAGGGATGTAGTTGGCCGCCTTGTTCACCGACTTTTCGTCGGGCTGGTTGGCGTTGGTGAACCAAGTGGCCCCCGATGCCGTGATGGCCGTGCCGTATTTCTCGCCCCAGGCCATCTCCTCTTTGAGGAACTTGGTGCCCCGGCAGGCCTTTTCGTATTCTAATTCGGAGAAAGGCCGCAGGCAGGCCCAATCCAAATAGGCCGCCCCGTCGTTCCACGACAGGAAGTTGCAGGCTATATTGCCTCCGTTCATTTCCAAATCCCACGCATCCAAGCCGTTGCTCCCGCTCACACTGTTGCCGTAGCGGGCCGCTACCGAGGCCTTTTCGGCTGTGGCAGGCAAACCTGCGGCACGGATGCGGATAAAGTTGCGGTATTGGGTGGGATTGCTGTTGTATTTGGCGGGAATCATGGCCAAGGTGCCCTGGGCCGCATAAGGGCTGGCGCTGGTACGCTTTACCTGCTGTTCGGCCGTAAGAGTATTGAGAAAGTCGGCATAGGCATGTTGGCTTATCTCGTATTTCATCATATAGAAAGCCTTATGCCCCATAGGGAACACATCGGGAATGGCCGTGCCCTGATAGGTAAAACCCGTTTCGGTCTCTATATGCCCCATACTGGCCTTGATGACGTTGCTGCCGCCCACGATATCGGTCTTGATGATGATGTTCTTGCCGTCGGCATAGAGGGAGTTGGTCGAAGTGCCGTCGCCCAGGATATAGACATGTTCGGGCACATACACCATTTCTATACCGAACACCGCCACCTGCAGGTTGTCGCTCGACAGGAAGCCATCGGCGGCATAGTTCCACTTGAGGCGGATATTCTCGATGGTGTTGTGGCCGTTGCCGGGATCCTTGCGATAGATAAACAGGCCCGTCACCTTTTCGCCGAAATCGGTGTTGCTGGTGCCGAACTCGGTCCAGATAGGCTCGTTGGCCGAACCTATCTCGTGGGGGGCCGCTATATAGCAGTTCGCGCCGCTGATGCGGGGCCGCCCCTCGGGTGCCACAAGATTGACATGGCTCCAGGTCTTGAGCTCGTCTTCGTAGGCCTTGACAAAAATCCAGGCCGCATCCCAATTGCCATGGGTGCGGTCTTTCCACGAGAATTCCCAACTGAGGTCGAACTTAATGAATACGGTGCCGGCCATAGTGTCGCGGTCCTTGAGACTCACATTGGCAATCTGGATATTACTTGCCCTGGCCCCGAAAAACGGAGCGAGGGCAAGCAACACCCATACTATATGCCTGCAACCTTTCATCGTATGCAGAAATAAATGAAACTATTTATTTGGTAGCATTATACGTGCGCACGCAACGGATACCACGCATGGGCTTTGCAGTCGTCGCATTTCCGTCGTTAGTTATAGTTCTATCAACAGGAGTGCAGGCGTGATTAAACATATAGCGGGAAGAAATCATACCCGCATAATATTGCCAAGCATTCATATTACTACCGCCAGCAACGGTACTACGTTTAATTTCATTGTTAGTAGTAAAGGCATTGGCATTAGTGGCATTCGCACCAGGCACACCCGGAGCATAACAAGTGCCATTTGTACACCAAGACCACCAATTGTTTTGGGTACCCCACCACGTATTTCTACCCACTGATCCCGAAGAACTCACAGTCGTAACTTGACCGTCAAATACCATTCCCCTAAGGATATAATACTTGGCATTGGTACTCATATGCCAATCTTTATGCGTGGCCTCCCCATTGGGGTTAAGCTGCCCGCAACCGTGGGTACCCACAAAGGCACGCCCTACCGTATTATAGGCCGAGATACACATTTCCGCCACATTGTCGCTCATATTCATTACCCCCCAGAAGGTGGCACCCGCTTCGGCGCGCGTGGAAGTGGAATCGGCGAAAAGCCCTACGCGAAGAGGTGCTGCATAGTAAGTATGAGTATGAGTCCATGTCCGAGTATTTCCATGCCACCAAGGAACTGCTGACACAGAATTTGTTGTACTCCATCCTCTTACAAAACCCACATTGAAGTTCGGCCCCACTATCTCCGTGCCTGTGTTTATATTGGTAATACCGTTACGCGTTGTATAATCGGCCTGCGTAGGATTGGTCTGCCCAAAAAATACAGCCGTGACAGAACCCCAGGCATATTCGTCGTTGACGGGTTCGCGCGTGCCGCGGCAAGCCTTTTCGTATTCCAATTCGGTCATAGGCCGCAGACCTGCAAATTCGGCATAGGCCAAAAGGTCGTTGAAACTTACAAAATTCATGGCCAAATCCTGCCCATCTATATTGCGGACCAATTCGCGATCATCATATTTTACCTTGTCGGTCTGATTATAGGTATTGTTAAGATTGGCATCGCAACCGAAAATCACAGAAGGAGCCGACTGTTTAATCTTGACATAGTTGCGCCATGCCCTCAAGTCGCTGCCCCAAGCCCAACTATTGACTGCCGCCGTGGTCAGATTGGTCTGCACACGCCCGTTCTGCTGGCCTTGGTTAAGCGAATTCAGAAATTCGCACCAGGCTTCCTGCGTCAACTCGTATTTCATAATATAGAAAGCCTGATGCCCCTTGGGAAAGGCTTCAGGAATAGTGCCGGCCACCATACCATTGTTCAAAGCCCAAAGCGTATTGGTTGCACCCGTATTATCCACCTTAATTTCCTTTTCGCTGGTCACCACCATAGGCTCGAGAGTGGCACCCGTGCTCGTGGTGAACGAACCATTTTGGGATGCTGCCGTGCCACGACCTCCTAAGTAATAGTCACCCGCAGGTACATAGACCATTTCTACGGCGAATACCTTCACCACCAAGTCATCTTCGTCCACAAAACCCTGATCACCATAATTCCATACAAAGGTGATGCCCGGCACCACCACATGGCCCGCGCCCGAAGTGGCACGGTGCAAGAAGAAGCCCACCACGCAGATGGCAGAATCTTCCTTGGGGTCTACCTGCCACTTTTTCCAGGCCACGGAATAACCCGGTTCCAAAACCATCGCCAAGTCAGCCTTGGTACCGTCTCGGTTAGTTACCGAATATTTGGTGCCGGCATTGACGGCATCAGCCGCCGTTTTAGAACCAGGAATGGCACCATCTTTTTCTAAATAGACATGATTCCAAGACTCACCGTCCCAGCACTTTACGAAAATCCAGGCCGCATCATAGTTATTGGGCTTGGAGGTGCGCCAGGAATTATCCCAGGCAAGGTCGAACTTAATTTTGACCGTGTGTGCCTTTTCGTCTTGATCTTTCAACACCGGAAGCCCGATGATGCGGATGTTGTTAGCCCAAACACCGCTCCCACAAGCGCCCAGCAAGGTGAGAAGGAGTAGCAACTTTTTCATAATCTCACTTATTTTATTGTTTTTCTTTTTAATATAATTTGAGCACAAGCTCATACAAGCCACAAATTTAACAATTTTACACAGTTTTCAACAATTTTTTGAAAACTTTTTTGCGAACAGGGATTTTTCCGCTTGTTTTTCTCTGACGTTTTCGTTAGGACATGCGGAGCGCAACTACAGAATCCCTATAGAAAGATAATAATAAAAAATATAGGTAGACCCGCAAGCCGCCCACAACTCGCTATAACTAAGTTCTCCGCTTTTCCAACGCCGGCAAGCCGCCTCCACGCGCCGGCATTCGCGCACTACCTCCTCGGAAACCTCTCCAGGCCTATCAGTACGTGCCAAAAACAAGCCCTCTTGCAAATAGATAGGCAAGGGTAGACCTAAGCGGCTGTAGTGGGCGGCATCGGCGGGCAAATTCTCCCAATGCAGATAATAGAGGTCGGTGAAAGTTTTGTAGTCCAACAGCAGGGTGTCGGAAAGGGGGCTATAGACTTGCTGCGCCCAAAAGTCGAGAAAGATATCTTCTTCTATCGTGCGGGCATTGCCGCTCTCACGATGGTGCTTGATATAAGGATGGGTAGTAGCCGCTTCGGGGCTGTTATAGGCCTGCCAATAGCGGGCTTCTTTGCGATAGGCTACTGTATGCGCCTGATAGTAGAGATAGCGTTGGGCCAAATCGTAGCGCCCTAAATAGATGCTGTTGGGAATAATCCACTTCACCGTGGCATTGCTGAGCCCATGGGTATTGAGGTGGTTGTTGGCATAGATGCGCATGGGCACCATAAGCCCAGCCTGCCAGGCCAAGCGGATGTTAGGGATATTATAGCGGCCCGCCGCCGAACCCTCGTGCGGAAACATAGCCTGCATTTCCGGCACGCGGCCAAAAGAGAAAAATTCGCGGTTAAGCCGGCGGGTCTTAAGCAGGGCAAGTTTGAGGTTAACGGAGAGCAAATCACGGCATTCGGCCTTTTGTTGCGAAAGCTTGTTTTCCTGCGGATGCGCATCGAAATAGCGCGCGGCTATGCGATAGACCTTTTCCCAATTCTGCGCCTCGGCCGCCTTTTCGCTTTTATAGAAAGTCCGCTGCACCCTAAAAGCCTGGTTGAAAGTGAGTGAGATGGCCCCTACCCCCAAAGTCGGCAACAACAGAAAAAGCACCCAAGAAGGCCATGTTTTTCTCGGCGCGATAGGCCTGTGAAACAAGGCCTTGATACCTATGGATACAGCGAGCAACGCCATCAGGCGTAACACCCAGGCCAAGCCCTCCACGCCTCTATAGGCCAAAATAAAATAGAGAGGCGCCAAAAGCGCCGCGGCTACAAACCCACCTATCCGCAAACCCCTGCGCAGAAAAAGAAAATAAAGTTCAGAAAACCAAAGGCCCATCAAAAGTAGATGCACAACCACGGCCCCTACTCCCCAGTGCCAAAATTGAATCAAGAAACGCGCCACCCAACGGGCCGGGCCTTCGGTGATAAGAATCTCAATATGAAATTCGCGCAAAAAACAAAAGAAACTCGCTTGCTCGGCCGCCCAAAAACAGGGAAAGCAGAGCACCCACCAAAGAACCACAAGGGCGACTAACGCTCCTGCAAAAAGAATACGAGTTTGGAGGCACCTCATAGCCTATTTGCCGAGAAACATACGGCAATTGTGATATTCCAAAATCGTTTGCTTATCAGGAAGGCGTTCGAAATCGGCAAGCGCTTCTTCATAGCGCCCCAACATATAGAGATACAGGCCCCGCGTCTTATAGGGCCAAAGGTTGGCGGGGTCGTGCTTGATCATTTTGGTAAGCAACTTCACCATAGGTTCGCGGGAATCCTCATCCTTTATCTTATCGCTCTCATACCAAATGACTTCAGCCTTATTGGGATATTTCTTTATCAAGGCCTTTTTCAGCCGCACGTTCTGCTTATGATAGACATCGCGCATCGCCGTGGTGTCGCCAAAGGTAGACAGTTTGCCAATAAATTCCTTATGAAGAAAATCCAAACCGAAAGGCGTGGGGTTGACAAGGCTTTCCCTATAGGCACGGTAAGCCGTCCAGGCCTCTTCGGTCTTATGCTCGTCGAGCAGATGATTGATACTGTCGGGCAAGGAAATAAGCCCCGAAGTGACTTGATAGAGACTATCGGAAATCCGGGCCTGCTCTGCCGCCAAAGAATCAGCCACAAAGGCCGCGCGCAGGGCCAAGGAATCCGCCTGGGGATTCTCGTTTACCCTGCGCGAGGCCACAGAAGCCGACTGGGCAAAGCCCATGCTGCTCAACGTAAATAGCAAAAGGAAAGCTACTGCAAAGCGCCGCATCGCGAATTATTTTTTTGCTGCTTTCGCCGCCTCTTCTGCTGTTGCCTTTTCTATAGCCTCCTGTTCCAACAGGCTCTCGCATTCTTGTTTCCACGGCATTTTATCATAGTCGGGATGCTTGCTAAAATCGTGACAAGCATCCAACATACGGCCTTCGTTCATCCAAGCATAGCCTCTTTCGAGATAAGCATGCGTATAGGTGGAGTCCGCCTCAATCACCTTAGTGTAGACACGGATTCTGTCTTGGTCGGTAGGGGCCTGCAATTCGTCCAACTCCATCAGAATCACATCCACCCTCTTGCCATAGGTGGTTTGCAATTTCTTTTTAGCAACCTCATAAAGTTCCCTATATTCGGTTTTCTCTGGCATATTTTCCGCCAGCGTTCTATAAATATTCATATCGGCATATGTCGCCAAAAAATCATCGCCCGCTATGGTAGGCCTGAACTTGAGATATTCGGCAAGCGCTTCCTTATATTTATCCGCCCCTAAAAACTCCCTTAATTTTTCAGGAAGCTCAACGCCTCTGCGCATCCCACCATCCCCTAAAACAACCGCCGTATCGGCCTGCGCCACCGCCGTGCTATCGGTGGTCTGCGCCTGCAAAGTCCAAACTCCCGCCATCGCCAAAAGGCTTATAAGCATCAACTTTTTCATACTGTCTTGTTTATTTAATTAAGATTTTGCAAAAATAAGGATTTCTTTATAATCAACGCACGCGGCGTTTATGGTATTTAATCGGCCCGCTGGCAGCAGCAGCAAAGCCCCCATGCGTTTCGTCCTCCAGGCTCTGCATACCCTCCTCCCTCATTTTGGCCTCGCGTTCGAGGTCGGCTAACCATTTGCCCTCTGCTTTTTTAAGATCCAGCGTCTTTTGGGCGCGGTTGAGCGTATAGCTAAGTGTGGCCTTGTTTTTATCTTCCTTGTCCATTCGCAACTCCTTGATGGTAAGCTCCGGCACTTCCTGCTTGGCATAGGGATTATACGAAAGGTTCTCGGCCCTTTCATCTATAAGCGCATGCGATACCGGTGTGGCGTATTGCTTGGCCTTGGCAAAGTCGAGATCGGTGTAGTAGGCCTTGAGAAAGGTGTGGCCCGTTTTTTCGGCCCCGTGCTTGCCGCTGCACGCGCACAGGCACAGGGGGAGAACGAACAAAAGGAGGTGTTTTTTCATGGTTATCGGGGTATATATTTTAGAATAACTATGCTGTCGGGGCGTATCCTCGGCATATACGCATTTCTTTTGGATGCGGCGGCGTTGATACGCACGGGGCGGTTGGCAAACTCGGGCACGTTGAACGAGCGGAAGAAAGATAGATAGAAAGCGGGGTCTTTCTGCGGCAGCAGAAAGGGTTTGTGCGAAACACCCGCTGCATCTATATAGGTGAAATAGGGCCGCGAATAGAGGTTGTCCTCGCGCTTGGTGCTGTACATCAGCCAGGAGCCCTTGCTGCTGAAGGTATGGTAGCTTTCGGTGTAGGGGCTGTTTACATGCTCCATTTTCTTGACGGGATAGAGAAAGCCCGGCCTATGTGCAAAGCCCTCGCCCTCCTGCGGGCCGAGATTGAGCAGATAGAGGTCGCTCTCGGGATGGCGGATAGGAAAGGTGCCATGATCGCTGAGGCAGACGGCCAAAAAACGCCCGTCGGGCGAAAGCCTCGGAAAGGAAACGGTATGGCCCGCCATGGCCGCGTTGATGACGGTATCGATGCGGCCGAAAGTGCGCGAGGAATCATCAAAGGCCACGCGGATAAGGTTATAGCGGATTTTTTTGGAAAAATCCACATCGTCTTCAGTTTCATCGCGGAGCGGATTGGGCGACTGGCATATATAGAGCCATTTGCCGTCGGGGCTCCAATAGGGAAAGGTCTCCTCGCTGAGGCTGTCGCACAGGCGCTCGTCGGAGAAAATATAGTTGCGCACCGCGTCGTAGAGAATCAGGTCGCCGAAAGAGTCGTAGACCTCGGTGCGGCGCACAATATCCTGAGCGTGCACAAAAGGATAGGCCGAGGCCGTGCCGAAGGCGATAAGCTCCTTATTGGGATGCCAGGCGAGATAGACACCCCCCTGCGGAAAACGCTCGGATTTAAGATCTACCCGCAAGGTGCGTTCGGGCGTCACGATAAAGGTGCCGGTATGGTCAAAGCGCACGTGATAGACGATATAGTCGCCGTTATTTTGGGCATAGGTGTGGCAGTTCACGCAGCCTATGCCTTGCAGGCGGTTGTCGAACAGAACGCGGCTTGTGGCGTCTTGCAGGTTATATTCTATCGTCTGCAGCACCGAGGAGGTCTGGTAGCTGGGTTCTATGAGGCGGCAGCTGAAATAGGGGTCTATGCTGTCTTGCACCGTCCACGTGAACGCGTAGCTTTTTATGCCCTCGCTGCTATGGAGACTTATCTGCACCCGCAGCGTATCGTGCAGGTTCTGGGCCAACAACCTATGCCAGGCCTTGGGAGAAAACTGCACCCTATAACGGCCTTTGAGGCGCAGGGTATCGGGGCCTATGCCATAGACCTTGAGTTCGTAGCGGCTATGGGGCGGCAGAATATAGAAATTGAGAGGCGCGATATTGACGGGTATCGTGCAATCGGCATAATCGGGATAGAGATAGGCCTCGGGCGCCGAAAGATAGCGCATTTGCGCAAGCTCGCTCTCGCGCACGCGTGGCGTGCAGGCCGCAAAAAAAACTATAGCCAACACGGCCACAAGCCCCCAGGCCTTTCTAAATGGTTTTATCCAATTGATTTCCATAAGGAGGTTGTTGGGGTTGTAGGGTTTCGGGGATTTCGTGCATATAGAGATCGTAGAACCAATAGGTATGACTCCACTTATGGGCTAAATCGGCAAACGAAATCTCCTCGCGCTGGAACTTGAGGTTGTCGAGCACAAAGAGCGCGAAATCGCTGCGCGTATCGGCCTCTATACCATCTATGCCATCAGAAGTAATGGCTGTGGAAGGCGAATAGCCCGCTATGGCCAACAGGGCTTCCTGCACATGGCGGGGCATGCCCTGCGGATAGCATTCCTCTATCTGGTCAAGATGAAGGGCAATGTCGCCAGGATTCTTATCCAAGAGACAAAGCGCAAGGTAGTATTCGAAAAACAAGGGGTTATAGCCCCTATAGAGAAAATTGCGACGGGCATTCTTATCGGGTTTATAGGCATCCACTGCATAATTGACCAAGGGAAGCATAGCCTTTCCCCTTTCTATCTGTGCCTGCGCCTCGGAATCCTCGCCCGCAAAAAGGCGTTGTGCTTCCTTAGCTCGGAACAGGCTTTGCTGCATAATATGCACGAATTTGGAGGCGGGCAAGGTGTCGTTGAGCATCAGGCTCACCTTGATAATCTCGCGCATCACCACAGGCGAATAGTTATGGCTGGTTATCCAGTCGTAGTTCTGATGCAGGCTTTCGCTGAAATTGCCCGCATAGGCATAGTAAACGGGAGTTACATAGGATTCGGGGCGGTTGATAAACTTTGTGGGAAAAATAAATGGGAAGGTGGAAAGCCGATAAGTGAATATTTGGCCACTGGCCCTGCCCGTGGCCAAAAGGCAGGTCTTAAGCTGGGCCTCGTAAAGCATATCCTCGGCCAGATGACCCGTGGCGGCGGTATGGTAGATATAGTCGCGGTTAAGTTGCTGCAAGGCCTCTTGCCAGCGGTATTGGCGGCAAAGCCGGTCTACGGCAAAGAAGCGGGCCATAGGCCTGGCCTGCACGGGCGTGATGCCGAGCGAGAAAAGACCCGCTGTCAGGCAAAGTCCCGGCACGATGCCACGAAAAATCTTACCCTTTACCTGCGCCAACAAAGGCGTGAACATCCATGCCACACAACCCACCAATACGCAAAATGTGGCAAGAGATTTTACATAAAAATAGGCGAAAGGCACGCGGATATATTCGGTGCTTATGGCGTTTCCGAAATCAAGCCTCTCGAAACCCGTCGAAAAGAAAGCATAGGGCTGCCATATCCATACACCCACGCAACAGAGCACCACAAGTGCAAGGGTGTGGATGGCAAAGCGTTTTAAAAACGCGGCCCCGCCCGTGCGGACTTCGAAAAGGCAATCCACCAAGTCTATCATGCCATAGAACACCCAGGCCACCAAAATATATTCGCGGATATAGAACACCAAAAAGGCCAAGTAGACGATGCGCAGCGCTACATGGCGGGTCTTGCGCCAAAGCACGCCACCCAGACCTATGGCAAGGAAAATAAGCGGCCACACCATAAACGTATGCGGAAACACGGGCAGAAGGCAGGCCGTGAGACCAACACCTATGGGAATTTGCCCCAAGCGCTCCATACCCGCCGCCGTATTGAGGCTCCAGGCCGTAAGCGTAAGCAAGAGCGCGCAGATAAGGGCGCCCAAGGCGGGATAGTAGGCAAACTGCACCAAGAAACTGTTGGTATAAAGCAGCGGCCCCCATATCTCGCCGCGGAATTCGTCTATATACGAGGCCGAATAGCGGAACAGCGAGCTGTGCGCCTCCCAACCCGCCAAAACTTCTTTGAGGCCGAAATAGAGCACGCAAAAGAACACCCCGCCTGCAAGCAGGTAGGCAAGGAGTTTCCGCAGGGTATTCTTTCGGTTCATATCACCTATTATACAAGAATCAAGCGCGAAAATACAAAAAAACTATCTTTGTAGCATGAAAGGCTTTATTTCTTGCTTCCGTTCTGCCGTGTCCGCCCTGGGGATGTGGTGTGTTTTGACCTTGGGCCTTTGGGCCGCCACGGGCTGCCGGAGGGCCTGCGAAAGCGTTTCGGCCGCCGGCGTTCCGGAGATTTCCGCCACCGAGGTGGTGTTTCCCTACGATACCGACAGCATCTGCATTCCCTCCAACATAGCGCCCCTCAACTTTTGTCTGCGCCCCGCTTCGGGTTGGTCCCGGCCTCGGGTGCGCATGTGTTTCTTTGACCGCGAGGGGGCGTTGGTGGCTTCGTTCCGCGTGCCTATGGGCAAGAACGGGAGCCGCATTCCGCTCAAGAAATGGCGCAAGGCGTTGTCGGGGGCCTCGGGGGGAGAGGTTCGGGTGGAGGTTTCGGCCTGCCAAGAGGGCGTCCGTTATGGTTTTTCGCCTTTGCATTGGTTTGTTAGCCAAGATGCTATAGACCCCTACCTGCTTTTCCGCGCCAGCCAATACGAGGAGGGCGAACACGGTTGGCTGTTCCTGCGCCAACGCAGGCTCACCGATTTCGAAACCCGCCAGGTGCTCGACAACCGTTATATGGACAACAACTGCATGAACTGCCACGATTGTTACGATCACCGGGCTTCGCGCATGGTGGTGCATCTGCGCGAGGCGCATAAGGGCACTTTGCTGATAGACGGCAAACAGGCGCGCAAGATACAGGTGCCGTCCAACTATCAGATACGCCTCACCTACCCTGCCTGGCATCCTTCGGGCCGCTATGTGGCTTTCTCCACCAACCTGCCCCACTCGGTGCACTACGCCAACGCCACGCACAAAATCATCTATACGCTCGATACAATGAGCCATATCGTGATTTTGGATGTGGAGAAGATGCGTCTGTTTTCTTGCCCCGAGCTTACGCGCGAGGAGGACGAGGCGGTTTTCCCCACCTGGAGCCGCGATGGAAAGCGGTTGTATTTCTGTGTGTCGCCGCGCAAACGCTACGACAGTCTTCCCTATCCGCAATATGCCGATACGGCCTTGGGTTTCCGCCAGAACCGTGTGGAACAGGTGTGGGCCGATTTGATGCAGATGGATTTTGACCCCGAGACGGAGCGTTTCTCCAACTTTGCGTGCGCGTTTCCTTTCTCGCAGATACAGAAGAGCGCGTGTATGCCCAAAGTGTCGCCCGACGGCAAGTATATGGTGGTGTCCTTGCTCAAGGCAAGCACGTTTCCGTTACAGAACCTGGGCGATTTCTATCGGCTCAATCTACAGGATTCCACCGTGGAGGAGCTGCGCGAGCTCAATACGGCGGGCTCGGAAAAGGGGCATTCGTTTTCTTCGTCGGGGCGTTGGATGGTGTTTTCGAGCAGCCGGCGCACGCTGGCCATTCCCGAAACCTATATTACGCATTACGATTCTGTTACAGGGCATTTTTCGAGGCCTTTCTTGGTTCCTCAGAAGTGGGGCGATTTCTATCTGACCAATCTGAGGGGGTTTGTCTTTCCTGTTTTGGCTACCGAACCTGCGGCTTTGCAGGCGCGGGCTTTGGCGGGGGTGGCCAGGGAGGAGGCCGTGGACTTGCAGATAGATGTTTCGTTGGAGGGTTTCCGCATTTCGGACGAGGAGTTGGAGGCGGGGGCCGTGCAATTTGTGGGAGGGCATTAGGATGAAAAAGCGTGTTTTTTCGTTTTGCGGGCGGCAGGGGGGCGCGGCTTTGGTGGTTGTGGCGGCGGGTTTCTGCCTGCTGTGGTATCTGCCCTATTTCCACAATCAGTTTCAGGTGGGTTTCTTTGCCTATACGCGCACGTTTGTAAGGGCTTTTTTTGAGGGGGCTTGGTTGGGGCGGCCCGAGGGGCAGGGTTTGGTGGAGGCGGTGGGGCTGCATCCACGCCTCGGCGAGTTTTTGTGGCGGTTTGTGAGTCAATTCTATATCAACACGCCTTGCATCCTTTTGGCGGCGGGTTTGGTAACGGCGGCTTTCTGCAGGCTTGCATGGGCGGTGTTGCGGCAGTATTCGCTGTTTGTGCTGCCTGTGTTTTTCTATTTTTTCACGAGTTCCGAACCTGCGGTGGCGGGTTGGTCGATGGATCTGCTTTTAGGAATGGGAGTATTGGCGCTTTGCGTGCGGGCCTTTGGGTTTTGGAGGCGTTTTGAGCGGCGGGGTTGGGGTTGGGGCAGGTTTGCGGTGGCGTGTGTGGCGTTTGCCTGCGTGCCGGGTTTTGTGTTGGGCTATCATCACAACGCTTTGGAAAGAAATATCTTGCAGGTGCGGCAGGCGGCCTCTGCGGGCAACTACGAGCGGTGTTTCCAAATCAGCGATAGGGTGTGTCGGGAGCGGGCTTCGGTGCCTTTGGAGGATGAAAAGGAGGCGGTAAAGGTGCAACGGGCGGAGATGACGGCCTGGCTCAAACTGTCGCTTTTGCAGACGGGGCGGCTCAACAATATGTTTTTGGACTACAACGATATGCCTTGGATGGACGGGATGTTTGCCTCGGGTTTTCCTTACACGGAAGAATGCGCCTATCCTTATGTGTTGTTGCAGGATTGTCTGGGGGTATATGCGCCGCAGGTGCCTTTTATCCTTTCTTATTTGGAGAAAAAGGGGTGGCAGAACCGTTTTGTGGGGCCGCTTTTGCGGGCCGAGTTGCATACGGGGCAGTTCCGTCTGTTGCAAAAAAGTCTGCGCTATGCCTCGCGCACGTTGGCGTATCGGAATGTGGCAGAGGAGTTTGAGGGAGATTGTCGGGGAGAGGATGGTTCGCGGCCTGTGCCTTTGCAGTCGGCTTCGTTGGTGCGGGGCGGCAATCATTTAGACGGTTGGGTGCGGATTTATGCCGAGGGCTTTGCGGGAAAGCCTGCGGAGATGTCTTTGCCTCTTTGGGAATATTATACATTGCTCTGCCTGATGGAAAAGCGGCTCGACCGTCTGGAGTATCTGGCCGGATGGGGAGCCCGCCTCGGGTGCAAGACCTTGCCTGTGTATATGCAGGAGGCTATTTGCTTTATACGCAACTATCCTTCTTCGTGGGACCGTAAGCAGATGCTCGAAACGCCATACATGGGCTATCACCTCAGCCTGCATGTGTTGGAGGAGGTGGAGGAGGTGTATCGGGCGTGGACGCTCTATCATGTTGGTAAAATGGATTTTATGGAGGCTTCGCGTTCCTTCCGCAATACTTTTACTTTCCGGTTTTATTTTCTATGATTATGATGGATTTGCGCTTGTCATTCCGTTTAAGAACTCTCTTGTCCGCCCTTGGCCTTGCGGTGGGAGCCTGTCTGTTCTGCGCCTGCGGGCCTCGCTGTGAGCCTTGCTATGGGCCTTGCGCCGCTGCATATGGGCCTTGCGCCGACATCTACCCGAACTATGCCGACGGAATCGTGCTGCCCTGCAATATCGCACCTCTCAACTTCCGCATGGCCGACGGGCGGGCGCACCGCGTGCGGGTGGAAGCCTGCGACAGCACGGGCAACATGTTGGTTTCGTGGACAAAAAACCGTTGTCGCACGCGGATTTTCAATGAAAAAACTTGGCGGGAAACGCTGGCTTGCGTGAGCGGCGGTTTTCTGCGTCTTGTGGTGGACGATACGGCCTTGCGGGTGTGGCGGGTATCTCCCGACAGCATAGATCCGTATCTGGTGTATCGTCTGGGCCCCCACGACCAGAACACGGGGGGACGCTTGCAGGTATACGAGCGCAACCTTACCGATTTTTCGCAGCGTTGTCTGATGGACAACCTTCAGACCGAAAACAACTGCATGAATTGCCATAGTCTGGGTGTGGATTCCAGGATGGTGTTTCATGTGCGTCAGGCTTTTGCGGGCACGGTGGTGACCGACGGCCAGGGTTCGTCGTGCAAGATTTCGGTGCCCGCCCGCTACGGATTCCGTCTTTCCTACCCCGCCTGGAGCCCCGACGGGCGTTATATCGCCTTTGCCACCACGCGCATCTCGCCCGTGCAGTTTGTCAATCCGCACCGCACCCAAGACCTCATGCCCGATGTGGCGGCCTGGATTGTGCTCTACGACACACGGCGGAACCGTCTGTTTTCTTGCCCCGCCCTCACCGACACGGCTTTCTGTTATTCTTTCCCTACCTGGGCGCCCGACGGCAAGAGCCTCTACTTTTGCCGCACGCCTTATATGGAGGTGTGGAATCTGCCGCAGGAGCGGGAGAAAGAGTGTTTGGCCGAGTTTCGCTACGATTTGTTCCGCATTGATTTTGATGAAGATAGAGAATCCTTTGGAGAGCCCGAATTTGTGTATTCGCCGCTTGCGTGGGGGGACAGCGTAAACCGTTCCGCGTCCATTCCGAGTGTAAGCCCCGACGGGCGTTTCTTGTTTGTATCGACGGTGATGATGGGGTCTTTTCCGTCTCAGAATCAAGGTGATTTGATTTTGCTGAAGTGGGATAGCGCGGGCCTGCGTCCCGTGCATACGCCGGGCTTCAATTCGCCCGATGCGGACCGCCGCGGGGTGTGGACTTCTGACGGCAAATGGTTTGTGTTTACGTCCAAGCGGGAATCGGGGGCGCAATCGCTTCTATATCTGGCGCATTTTGATGGTTCCGCGCCCGACGGACAGATTATTTCCAAGCCGTTTGTATTGCCGCAGAAGCATCCCGACCACTACCTGTGGAACACGCGCTCGTTCACGTTCCCCGTATTTGACAGAAAGCCGCTTCCGTTCGACAGGAAGGCGTATAAAACCATGGTGGAACAGCCGCTTTCCTATCCCGATATGTCGTTTTTCGACACAGTCGGAATAGCCGCCGGGAGGGTGGACGCCACCTCCGGCCCCTCCCTCCCCAACGACTTCGGCGGCCACTGACGACAAAATGGTTGCAATTTGCAATTATTTGCTATCTTTGTGCTGTAAAGAATCACGATTATGCCTCAAGTAGCTATGACAGTTCGGTTGGATTCCAACCTTAAGAAAGAGTTCGACAGCCTCTGCTCGCAGTTCGGCTTGAGTTCGAATGCGGCCTTTAACGTGTTTGCCCGCACCGTGGTACAACGACGGAAAATCCCCTTTGAAATTATTTCGGACGAAATTGCCGCCGCGCAACAGGCGCAAAACGCTATCGATGAGTATTTTTCCGCGCACAATATGGAGGTGGCCGATATAGAGGCTTGGGGAAAGGAGCATCTGCGCACGCCATACATCCACAAATAGTTGTTTATGCGGACTATCGTTCTGGACACGAATTGCCTTTTGATGATACTTCCTTCATCAAGTCCTTATCACAAGGTTTGGACGGATATTTTAGAGGGACGTATAAGTCTCTGTGTATCTACGGATATTGTGATGGAATATGAAGAAATCATCAGTCGCAAAATCAATCCGCAGGTTGCGCGCCTGGTTGTAGCCGCCATTCTCGAGACCCCTTTATTGAAAAGGGTCTCCCCTACGTTCTTCTACCATCTTATCAAGGCCGACCCCGACGACAACAAATTTGTGGATTGCGCCATTTGTGCCAATGCAGAGTTAATCGTTACCAACGACACCCACTTTAATATCCTTAAAGCCATCAAATTTCCAAAGGTTGGAATTATGACGTTGCAGGAATTTTCTGGTGTAAATTTTGTTGCCTAAATGAAAATAATAGCGAAAATTAGCGAAATGTTGGCCGTGGGATTGGTGGCTGGACTTTTGACGGGTTTGCTTACGGGCTGCGGGAAAACCAGCAGCTTTGAGAAGAAGTTGCAGAAAATGGAGCAGCTGTGCATGGAGGAGCGCTATGCGGAAGCCGTGGAGTTTGCCGATACCTATTGGTTCTCTCATCCCTGCCCCGTCAGCGACGTGGTGAACGGGCAGAACACGCTTTATGCAAATCTTTCGCAGGAAGAAATCATTTTTCGTCTGCGTCTTGCCTCCTATACCAAAACGGCGCTCGTGGGTTCGGGAAACCTTGTTTCTCGCTTCTTCTCCTACTACCGCACGCCCGAAATCTACAACATGGTAGAAGACGGCCTGCAGGGAGAATATTCGTTGGCAGGGATGCTCCGTCAGCGGGCGTTAGATAATCCGACCGCCGTATATTGCATGGGTATCAACTTGATAGAGAGAAACGGGGTGTCGGGCGAAGCGTTGGCGTTGATGGTGCCGGCCATGATGGCCTGTGAGCAATATAATCTGGCAGAACGGTACATACATGTGTGGGCGGGGTTGAAGGGTTGGAAGAAAGAGGCTTTGAAGTATCGCGAGGTGTTGGCGTTTCTGCGGGCTTCGTCGGCTTCGGGCCCGGCTATCGCGGCTTCGGACGAGGTGGTGGCCTTGGCCGAAAAAATCACCGCCTACGGAAAATTGGGTCTTACTGACTATCTGAACGATATGGGAAGTCTGGAGGGGGATTGTCGGGCAAGATGGGAACAAAATCCCGGTTCGCGGGGTGTTTTGGAATATGTCCTGCTCTTTGATTTACTCAGGAAGAATCTGGAACATGCGGCGTCTTTGTTGCCCGCCTACGGGCAGATGCCCCGCCCCCTGCAGGAAATGGTCTGCATCATGCGGCAGGAGATGTTTCCGATTGCCGATTCGGTTCAGTTATATTTTAATGATTTTCATTTTGATGAGGGTATCGAACGGGGTCTCCGCAACTTTCTGCAGGCCCGCGTTCAATGGCAACGCGGCGCCAAAACCGCCGAAGATCTCACCGCCGAATTCGGCCACACCTACACCTACCGCTACTACATGTTTTTTTAGTTGTATCAACAGCCGCCTAAAAAATAGTCAACGCCACCCGCCTCCCCAAGCCTTCGAAAATGCGGAAAAGCGTATGGAGTTGAACGTCGGATTTGCCGTTCTCCAAGCGCGATATATAGGTTTTCTTGGTGCCGATTCTCACCGCAAGCTGCTCTTGCGTGAGGCCGGCCCTCAGGCGTTCTTCCTTAAGCGTCACGGCAAGGCTGAACGCGGCCGAATCGGCATCAAACCGTTCTCTTTCGGGCGTACCGGCCACGCCATACTCCGCGTCAAGAAGTTCATCGAATGTGCGGGCTTTCATCACAGTCGCTTTTTTATCTTTATCCATTGCGTTTTTCGTTAAAGTATTCTGTCATATATCACCCCCGAATTCCACACGTATTTCGTAGAGTCCTTTCGTTCCTTCTATACTTTTCAGTATGGACACGGGTATTCTCTCCATTGTCCTGACAACATCGAGGCAGTAGTTTATCTTTCGTCTAACACTTTCTGTCTGACTTAGATAAAACTGCTTAAAGTAATTCTTGTATAGGTATATGGTACGGTGTGTCATTCCCTTTATCGTGTGGCTTTCCGTTTGCAATGCGTCTTCCTGTTTGCAAAACGTTTTTCCGTCCGCAAAGTTAACTAAAAAGTTTACATTTTTAAAGAGAATTATTGTGTACCATTTTGGTACACCTTTGTTTTTTTTGTATCTTTGTAGTTGAAAAAACACATAAAGTTATGCTTACCGTCAGTGCTCGCGAGTTTAGAACCAACCAACGCCATTATCTTGACCAGGTGACGAAAGGCTTGGAGTTGCTCATCACGCGCAAGAAAGATGCCTTTAAGTTGTCGAGGGTGAAGAAAGACGACACCCTGATGACCAAGGAGGAATTTTATGCCAAGATAGATCGCGCCAAGGAGCAGGCAAGACAAGGGTTGGTGTATTCTCCCAATCCAGGAGAGTCTTTCGATGAATTTTTAGATCGTATGAGAGTAGAAGGCCATGTACAAGGTTGATTATACTACAGAAGCCTTGTCCGACATCGACAAGCTTGAAAGATCCGAACCGGCCTATTATAAAAAAGCCCTGAGACTCTTGGAGGAACTTTCCTTGCATCCGACAACCGGCACCGGTCATCCGGAACAGCTGAAAGGTTTTGAAATCCCCACATGGTCGCGAAGAATAAGTCAGAAACATCGGCTTGTCTACGAAATTCACGAAGACCAGATTAAAGTGTTGGTGTTTTCTTCCTACGGACATTACGATTAAAATAGCAGACTGTATGGTTATGCGTTACAAGTTTTGGAGGGGGATGATGTTGGTGGGGGTAGTTTTTGTATTGATAACGGGCTGCGGGGATGGCGGACGGCAGACGGGCGGTCTGGCGGACAGCGGGACAACGGCTTTGGCGGCCGTGGATATGGCGGCGCCACTCTATCCGGACTATGGCGACGGGATTGTGATTCCCTGCAATATCGCCCCCCTCAACTTCTGTCTACCCGATTCGTTCACAAAATTTTGGGTAGATGTGGACGTGGACGATACCAAGTGCGTGAGCCGTCTGCACGCCAAGAAAAACGGCCTCCGCTTTCCCGAAAAACTCTGGCGGGAACTGCTGCAAACAGCCTACGCATCGCAAAAACCTATCCGTCTGGCGATGGAAGCCCGCGCCGCAAGCGGCCGCACCTACACCTTCCCCGCCCTGCACTGGCATGTGGCCGACTCTATCGATCCTTACCTCACCTACCGATTAGTGCAACCCACCGACGGCGTGTATAGCGAACTGGGGTTGTGGGAGCGTTGCATGGAAAATTTTTCTTGCCGTAACTTAGTGTCCAACAGCCTGATGGACAACAACTGTTTCAACTGCCACACCTATCACAAAGGCGATGCGGCCTCGATGAGCCTGCATTTCCGCAACCCCTCGAACGGCACGCTGTTGATGCACAACGGCGAGGCGAAGAAAATCCGCGCGCCGATCAATTTAGTCTATCCCGCCTGGCATCCTGCGGGCGATTGGATGGTATTCTCGACCAACATCGTGGGCGTGGGCGGCTATGCGGCGCACAAGCGCTTCTTTAACCTTTTGGACACGGCCTCCAATATCGTGCTGTATGATGTGGTACATAATCAATTGATTTTAGATACCTTGCTGTGGACGGAAGATTTTGAGGAGACCTGGCCGGCCTGGAGTCCCGACGGCGAATGGCTGTATTTCTGCCGCACAGCCAAGGTGAGCGCCGACACGGTGACGCGCTACCCCGACCCAACCGAACGGGTGCGGCACATCTATTTCGATTTGGTGCGGGTGCGTTTTTCGGCCTCCGAGGGACGTTTTGTGCCGCCCGTGGAGGTGTTGGCGCAGGGGAAAGCGGGAGAGAGCTATTCGGTGCCGCGTGTGAATCCTCGCGGGGATGTGCTGGTGTATTGCAAGGCTTTGTTCAATTCGGTGCCCTATCATGCCTACGGCGATTTGGTGGCATTGCGGTTTGATAGTCTTGGTGTTATCTCCGAGCCTATCGACTGCGCCGTGCTCAATTCGCCCGAATCGGAGAGTTGGCACGAATGGAGTTCCGACGGCCGCTGGATGGTGTTTGCGAGCAAGCGGGGCGACGGCCTCTATTCGCTCCCCTACTTCTCGTATTTCGACGGAAAAAACTTTAGCAAGCCTTTTCTTTTGCCGCAAAAGGATCCCCGTTTCTATCAGACTTTCTTAAAGGCCTTCAACCTCCCCACTCTGGTGCGCACAGCCTCCCCCCTCACCCCACAACAAGCCGCCGCCCTGCAAAAATCTCCCGGCGAGCCCACAAGTTATTGACTTTTGATGTCATAAAGACCGGTATTCGTATCTAACCTCAGTGGCCGGAGGGGCGGGAATCGGGTTCTGCGGAGGTGGGGGTAAAGGCGCTCAGGTCGGGGATGTGGGCGGGTTGCAGGTTCCACTGCCGCCACTTCTGCGGGTTGAGCGGAGAGGGCGTGCGGCTGAAAACGGGGAAAATCTGCATCCGTGTGTTCCTTTTATAATAATACAGATTTCTTTCGGGAAGAACAAAGGGGGGAGAAAAAGAGGCGGCCGCAGGCTGACCCTCCGCGCTATCGCACTCAAAATGCGCTATATACAACGCCGAATTGGAACCGTTCAGCATCTTGCTTCGATACACCACCCAGTTGCCGTCCACGCTCCAGCCCGCGGCCGCCTCCCCGTCGGGACTGTTGAGTTCGTCCAAGGCGCGCATCGTGTCTTTTTTGTTATCTATCAAATAAATATCCCCCTGATTCTGCGAGGCGTGCGACCCCATCAGCATGGCCGAAACCAAGATATAGCGACCCGAGGGATGCACGGCGGGCATGGCAGCGCTCACATAGTGACGGCTTACGGGATAGACGATTTCGGGCGTGCCGAAAGTGTCTGTATCGGGGTCGAAATCAATTTTATACAAATCGTAGCGAAAGGCGGCGAGCGCCTCTTTCTCGTTCTCGGGCGTGAGGCTGTCGAAATCGAGCGTCGCGGTGCGGCAGAAATAGAGGGTGCGTCCGTCGGGGCTCCACGTGGGGAAAGTGTATTGATAGGCAGGGTCGCTCAGCGCGGGCGTGGAGAAGATGCGGTCGCGACGGGTGTCGTAGAGCACGATGCGCCCGCCGTAGTCGGCCACGAGGTCTTGGGTGCGGTGGGGATTGACGTAGCCGAAGGGGGCTATCTTGGTGGTAGCGAAAGCGATATAGGGGTGCGCAGGGTTGTGGGCGGGATAGGAAAGACGGAAATCGTAGGTGGCGGGAACGGTGATTTTGATAGCGCTGTCGGCGTGGATGACGAGGGTGCCGGCGTGGGCGCCGCGTATGTGAACCACCATGCGCTCGGCGTTTCCGGCGCCCACGGCATGGCAGTTCATGCAGTTGTTGTCGGTGAGGGCGTTGTCGATAAGCAGTTTATGTTCAAAATCTTGCGTGGAGCGTTGGTAGACCTGCAGGCGGCCTCCGGGGTTGTCGTCGAAGGGCCCCGAGCGGTAGATGATATAGGGGTCTATGGA
>CAZEOJ010000001.1:45524-56863 GCA_964513825.1 uncultured Bacteroidaceae bacterium | reverse complement strand
GAAACTGAAAAAGAAAAACATATATGAAGAAAAATTTGATTCTTGTGGCAGGAATTTCTGGAATTCTGTTGGCTTCTTGCTGTGGCAATGGCGAGAAAAAACAGGCCGAGGCTCTTGTAAAAGACTATGCCGAGGTGAAGTTGACGGCTGATTTGAGCCGTTTCAGCGACGACGAGAAACAGATGATGGCCTATCTCTGCGATGCGGCCGAAGTGATGGAAGACATCTTTTGGAAAGAGGCCTTTGCCGGTTGCCGTGATGAATTCCTTGCCTCGATACAGGATAAGAACCTCCGCAAATTCGCCGAAATCAACTACGGCTCTTGGGACAGGCTCAACGGCAACCGTGCCTTTATGGAAGTTCCCGGAATGAACGGCCTTGACGACAAGCCCCTCGGCGCCAATTTCTATCCCGAGGATATGACCCGCGAAGAATTTGAGGCATTGGAGGATGCGAATAAAACCTCGCTCTACACCATGCTCCGTCGCGACGAAAACGGCGCCCTCAAAGTGATCTGGTATCACGATTTCTTTAAGGAAGAAATTGAGAAAGCCGCTACCTTGCTCGAAAAGGCCGCCGCGTTGAGCCCCGACGAAGGTTTCCGCAAATACCTGACCTTGCGCGCCCAGGCCCTGCGTACCGATGACTATTTTGAAAGCGACCTGGCCTGGATGGACGCCAAGACCTCCGAGGTGGATTTTGTGGTGGGGCCTATCGAGAACTACGAAGACGAATTGAACGGCTACAAGGCCGCGCACGAATCGTTCCTCCTGATAAAAGACCCCGAATGGAGCGCCAAGCTGGCCAAATTCGCGGCCATGTTGCCCGAAATGCAACGCAATCTTCCCGTGGAGGAAAAATACAAGAAAGAAATGCCCGGCACCGATTCCGACCTCAATGTCTACGATGTGGTGCTCTATCGGGGCGACTGCAATGCGGGCGGCAAGACTATCGCCATCAACCTGCCCAACGACGAGCGGGTGCACATTGAGAAAGGCACCCGTAAGCTTCAGCTCAAAAACGCCATGAAGGCCAAGTTCGACGAAATCCTTATGCCTATCTCCAAGATTGTGATGAATCCCGCGCAACAGGATATGATAGAGTTCGACCGGTTCTTCGAAAACGTCACTTTCCACGAAGTGGCGCACGGCATGGGTGTCAAGAATACTATCAACGGCAAAGGCACGGTGCGCGCCGCGCTCAAAGAAGCCTACGCCGCTATCGAAGAAGCCAAGGCCGACATCATGGGGCTTTATCTCGTGGATCAGCTCTATGCCAAAGGCGAAATGGAAGGCCAGGATGTGGACAAGAACTACATCACGTTCTTTGCCGGCATCTTCCGCTCGGTGCGTTTCGGTGCGGCCAGCGCGCACGGAAAGGCCAATATGCTTTGCTTCAACTTTATGCAGGATATGGGCGCGTTCACCCGCAGCGAAGAGGGCGTCTATACCGTCGATCTGCCCAAGATGAAGGAGGCCGCCACCGCGCTGATGCGCGAAATCGTGCGCGTTCAGGCCGAGGGCGATTACGAAGGGCTCTGTCGTTGGATTAACGAAAAGAGCGTGGTGGGCGAGACCTTGCAACAGGACTTGGACCGTATCGCCGCCGCCAATATCGCCAAAGATATTTTCTTTGTGCAGGGTAAGGATGTTTTAGGCCTGTAATGTCCGTAATGGAAAAGAAAGAAATTGCCGTAGTGGGCGGGGGCAGCTGGGCCACGGCTATCGCCAAGATTCTGCTCCACAATCACGACCGCCTGCATTGGTGGGTGCGCGAACCCGAGATTTGCGAGTCGCTCCGCACCCAGGGTCGCAATCCGCTCTATTTGCAGAGTGTGGAATTCGACCCCGCGCGTCTGCATGTGTCGAACGATATTCATGAGGTGTTGGCCGCCGCGCAGACCGTGGTGCTGGTGGTGCCGGCCGTTCATCTTGTTTCCGCGCTGCAAGGCGTGTCGAAAGAGGAACTGCGGGGCAAGACCCTTTGTTCGGCCGTAAAAGGCATCATCCCCGAGCATGGGCAGGTGGTGTGCGAATACCTGCGCGATACATTCGGGGTGGACGACACCGATATGGCGATTATCAGCGGTCCGTCCCATGCCGAAGAAATCGCCCTCAACCGCCTCACCTATCTCACCGCCGCCTCCGTGTCCGAACAGACATCTTCCCACATAGCCCGCTGCTTTGCCTGCGACTATGTGCGTACCCGTTGCAGCCGCGATATGTACGGCATCGAATATGCCACGGTGATGAAGAACGTCTATGCTTTGAGCGTGGGTATCGCCAAAGGCCTGGGCTACGGCGACAACTTCGTGGCGGTTTTGGTGAGCAACGCTTTGGATGAAATGGAACGTCTGCTCGAAGCGGTTTCTCCCGAGGAACGCAACCTCCATACGGCGCCCTATGCCGGCGACCTTCTGGTGACTTCCTATTCGCAGTTCAGCCGCAACCGCACGTTCGGAAACATGATAGGGCAGGGGTATTCGGCACGTTCGGCCATTTTGGAGATGAAAATGGTGCCCGAGGGCTATTACGCCGCCGGCAATATGCAGCCCATACAGCGGAAATGGCAGATTTCCATGCCGATTTTCGAAATCGTCCACGACATCCTGTACGGAGGGGCCTCCCCCCGACCGTCTTTTAAGAAATTGGAAAATCTATTCAAGTGATGAAGAGCATACACAACCTTTGGCTTCCAACCTTGTGCGGGATTCTGCTTGCCGTCGTTTCGGGGGTTCCGGAACGGGCTTTCGCGCAGACGCATTACCCTGTCTACACCCTGCAAGGTGCCGGTATTTCCTCGCCCTATGTAGACCAGGAGGTGGAGACCGAAGGCGTGGTGACGCTTACGCTTTTCGGATCGGGGCAGTTGAATGGCTTTTTTCTTCAAGATACTTTGGGCGACGGCAATCCCCTTACCTCCGATGCCATTTTTGTATATGGAAAGCAAAATGTAAAGGCGGGGAATTATGTAAAACTTACAGGAACGGTGAGCGAATACAGGAGCCGCACGCAACTTAGCAAAATCAAGAACTTGCAGGTGGTCAAGGACAGTGTGGCGATTCCTTTCGCCAAGGTGCGCTTTGAAGAAGACGTGCGGGGCAAGGAAGAGGCCTTGGAGTGCATGGCCTTGGAATTTGCCGACACCCTGCATCTGCTTTCCACCCGCAGCCTCACCTACGGAAGCGTGATTTTGGGCACTACCCGGCATCGTTCCCCCACCGACTACAACCTGCCCAAGAGCGAGGGCTATGAGGAAGCGATGGCCTACAACCGTAACGACCGTATCACGTTGAGTTACGGCGGCACGGGCAAGCCCTCCGCCACGCCCTTTTTGGATAAGGACGGCACCTGCCGCACGGGCAATGTGCTTACGGATTTCCGATGTGTGCTCGACCAAATCGACAACGAATATCAGGTGTATGCCCAGCAGGGCGAACCCGACTTCAAGGGCAATCTCCGTACCGCCGCTCCCGACAACACCAAACTGGGCGATTACGACACCAAGATCTGCGGTTTCAACCTGGAGTATTTCATGAACCGCAACACGCTGCAACGCACCCGTATCGCCAAGGCCATACGGGCTATAGACGCCGATATCTACGGCTTTGTGGAAGTGGGCGGCGGCACAAGCCCCGTGCAGGCTTTGGTGGAGGAACTCGACAAACAGCGGGGCGAGGGCACCTACGATTTCGTGCGCTGGACCGGCTATGCTTCCGCCTCGGCCGACTATACCTGCAATCACATTGTCTACGACAAGACCAAGTGGGAACCTTACCGCGAGAGCTTTATGATAAGTTCGCCCTCGCCCGTCAACCGCAAACTGATACAGGCTTTCCGCAACAAAGAAACGGGCTTTGTATTTATTTTCAACATCAACCACTTCAAGGCCAAATCGGGTACAGGCACGGGGGCCGATGCCGACCAAGGCGACGGCCAGGGCATCTATAACGCCACCCGCACCAAGGAGGCGAAAGCCGTGCTCGACCGCCTGGATTTGCTCCGCTATTATTACGGCACCGAGAATATTTTGGTGATGGGTGACTTGAACGCCATGTACCGCGAGGATCCTATCCGCGTGTTTACCGATGCGGGCTACGAGAATCAGACCAACCGTTTTGACGAATCCGAATACTCCTATTGTTTCGACGATTATGTGCAGTATCTGGACTATTCGCTGGCCTCGCCCGATATGCGGGAAGTGGTGACGGGTGCCACCGTATGGCACATCAATTCCGACGAACCCTCGTTTTTCGACTACGACCGCGACGCGACCCGGCAGGACGGCCCCTATCGCTGTTCCGACCATGAGCCCGTGATTGTGGGCTTTGTTTCGCCCGCGCCCGACACCGTTCTGGCCAACGAGGCTGCGCGTGCGGCTTCCCTCATCGTGCGCCCCAATCCCGTTTCCGACCGTTTCACTTTCTACGCGCCGCAGGCAGGCAGGTTGGAGGTGCGCTCGGTGTCGGGCGCGGTGATGCGGAAAATCGAGGTGGAGGCAGGCGAGAACACATTAGAGGTTTCCGCTTGGAAACCGGGACTTTATTTCCTTGTCCTCTGCACGGAAAAGGGTGAGGTATTGCATGGAAAATTGGTCAAGATATGATAAAGAGAAATTTTATTGTCGGATTGACAAGTTTGTTTATCATGAGTGGAAATCTGAATGCGCAGGAAGCGCAGACGGCGCAAGCCGACACGACACGTATCAACCCGTTCTTGGAGTCGTGGGAGGGCAATCCCTACCGTATACCTCCTTTCAGCCGTATCACGGAAGACGATTATATCCCCGCCTTGCAGGAGGGTATCCGCCGGCAGGACGAGGCTATCCGCGCCATTGTGGAGAACCGCGACGAAGCCACTTTCGAGAACACGGTTCTGGCTATGGAAAACAGCGGCGAGATTCTCGACAAGGTGTCGGGCGTGCTCTTCAATGTGGTGGAGGCCCATGCCACGCCGCGCCTGCACGAGATTGTGAACGAGGCTTCGCAGATGCTCAGCGCGCAGAGCGACAAGGTGTATATGAATCCTTTCCTTTTCCGTCGCGTCAAGCGGATCAAGGAGCAGAAACCCGCCTTGGACGCGGTGCAGCAGAAACTTTTGGACGATGTATACCGTGAATTTGTGCTCGGCGGCGCGGAACTCGACAAGGCCGCCCAAGAAGAGCTGATGCAGATTAATGTCAAGCTCAGCGAGTTGGAAAACACCTTCGGGCAGAATCTGCTCAAAGCCACCGCCTCCTACGAATTGCTGGTGGAAGATGCCTCGCGTCTGGAAGGACTGCCGGAAGACGCCCTCCGCCGCGCCGCCGAGAAAGCCGCGCAGAAAGGCAAGAAAGGTTGGCTTTTCGGGCTCGACAACCCCACGGTGATGCCTTTTTTGCAATATGTAAAAGATGCCTCGTTGCGCAAGGAAATCTTGGATGCCTATACGGGACGTTGCCAGGCGGGGAGCGAATACGACAACACGCCGGTCGTGCAACAGATTGTGGCCTTGCGCTTGCGCAAAGCCCGTCTGCTGGGCTATCCCGACTATGCTTCCTACGCTTTGCAGACCCGCATGGCGCAGAACCCGCAGGCCGTTTACGATTTGCTCGACCCTATCTGGACGGCGGCTTTGGAACGTGCCAGGCAGGAATTGGCCGAGATGAAGCAATACCGCAAGAAAACCGAGAAGTACAAAGGTGAGTTTTTGCCCTCCGATTGGAGATATTATGCGGAGAAGGTGCGGGCTTCCAAATACGCGCTCGACGAGAACGCCCTCAAAGAATATCTGTCTGTGGACAGCGTGCGCAACGGTATCTTCTATCTTTGCAAACGTCTGTACGGTATTGATTTTGAGCAGATTCACGATGTGGAATTTCCCACGCCCAACACCACGGCCTATCTCTGCAAGGATGCCGACGGCAGCGTGCTGGGGGTGATTTATATGGATATGGAGGCCCGTCCGGGCTATAAGTCGGGCGGTGCCTGGAACACCAACTACGTGGAGCAGGACTACGACAGCGCGGGCCGGCGCCTTACGCCCGTCACGTCGATTGTCTGCAATTTCACGCCTCCTTTCCCCGGTCAGCCCATGCTGCTGACGATGGACGAGGCCGAGACGTTCTTTCACGAGTTCGGACACGCCTTGCACACGTTCTTTGCCGAGGTTCCCTACAAGGGGCTGCATGAGGTTCCCCGCGATTTTGTGGAACTGCCTTCGCAGATTATGGAGCATTGGGCATTTCATCCCGATATGCTGAAAGCCTACGCGCATCATTATAAGACGGGTGAGCCTATGCCGCAGGAAATGGTGGACCGTATCGGCCAGGTGCAGACCTACGGACAGGGTTTCGCCACCACCGAGCTTTTGGCCGCCGCCTTGCTGGACATGGACTACCATACCCTGCAAAACATCGCCCCCGAAGACACGGCGGCGGGTGGCGCGCTTGACCCTGCGGTCTTCGAAACCACCTTTGCCCGGAAGCGCGCCCTCATTCCCGAAATCCTTCCCCGTTACCGCACCAATTATTTCGCCCATACGATGGAGGGCGGTTACAGTGCGGGCTACTATTGCTACACGTGGGCGGAAGTGCTGGATTGCGACGCTTTCGAGGCCTTTGAGCAGAGCGGCAACGTGTTGAACCGTGAGATAGGGGAGGCGTTCCGTCGCGAAATCCTTAAAAACGGCGGCATGTATCCCGCTATGGATATGTTCGTGAAGTTCCGCGGCCACAAGCCCGATGCCAAGGCTTTGCTCCGCAGTAGAGGTTTGGACAAGAAATAGCCGGAACACGGTTTTCGGTTGTCTTTGCGCCCGACTTTTCGTACCTTTGCCCCCTATGAAAAAACGCTTGACGCTCTTTTTGTTCGCTTTCTCGCTTGTGGCCGCTGTTCCGGCGGCACGGGCGCAGCGTGGCGTTTTCATTCAAAACCCCTCCACCGACAACTTCGGCAACAATACCGTCACCGTGCAGCTCTATCCGATGCTCTTTCACGGTTACGGCATCGAGTATTCGCGCAACCTCTACCAACAAAAGCACTACCTCAAAGTGAACGGGGTGTGCTATACGGCCGGCAACCGGCAGTCGAACCGGCAGGCGGCGGTGCGCAGGATGCTGGGGGGCGAAGCGGGGGTCTATCATCAATACAACTACTTCGAATTGCCGAAGGTGGGTTTCCGTACCTATTTCCAATGGGGCTTCAACTATACCTACCTGGATATAGAGAATGTGGCCGCGGCCAAGACCCATATCGAGAAACTGGGTCTGAATGTGACGGTGGGTTTCCGTCAGAACATTGCCAAACCTTTGTATTTCGATTTCTATATAGGTTACGGACAGCGTTGGCTGCTCGATAAGACTGTCGACAATAGCCGGGTGTCGCCGCAGGTGACGAACAAGGATGCCCGCGAGCCGCTCTACAACAAGAATATGTTTGATTATGGCCACGGCGGAGCGATGTTGGTGCTGGGCTTGAATATCGGCTTTTTATTTTAGGTGCGATGAAGAGGACTATCGGAAAATATGTTTTTGCAGTGGCGGCGGGGCTTGCGCTCCTGTCGTTGCCTTGCCGTGCCCAGACAAAGGCGCTCCGTTCCGACAATCTTCAAGCCGTTTTCCAAGAAAACATGAGCGTGAGCTTGGTTCCTCTCCCCTTGTTCTTCAACGGCTTCCGCGTGGATTTCGACTGCCGCCTCAAAGACCGCCTTTGGTTGCAGGTGGCGCCGCAATACAATTGCAGACGTAAGGGCGAGAAGACCCGTACCGACGGCTTCTGCCTCGATGTCAACGCCCGTTATTACGTTTTCCGCAACAGCGCACGGGGCTTCTATATCGCCTCGGGGCTTGGCGTAGACTACAATCAGATTACCGAATACAGTGAGGATTTTTCCGCGGCCAAGAAAGGCAAGGGCGGTATCGGACGCAATCAGGGAAACATCGGATTCGAGGGAGAATATTCCGTCAACGCTTTCCGTTTCGGGGCGCAGGTGCAGTTGGGCTGGCAGATAAGCCTGTGGCCGCGCACGGTAATGGATTTCTACGTGGGGGCGGCTTTCCGTCATAGTTTCAATTCGTATGCCGACCCGGTTTCCGAGCAAATCGGCACAAGCATTCCTATCCGGCCGTGGATGTATCAGTTCAGCGGCATCTATATGCAGGCAGGCATCCGCATCGGCCTGATGCTCTGATTTTGCAGAAAATCCCGCCGCTCCTTATTTCGCCGTCTTGCGGAACGTAATCAAGGCCAAAAAGTTGAAGAATAGGGCGAAGGCCGTGATGGCATAGAATTGGTCTAACAGTTGGCCGAATCCGCTTCCTTTGAGGATAATCAACCGCATGGCGTCTATCAGATACCAGGTAGGATTGAGATAGACGATATACTGTGCCCAATGCGGCATACTGCTCACCGGCGTGAACAATCCCCCCATTAAGAAGAATATCAGCAAGAAAAAGAAAGCGACAAACATGGCCTGCTGCTGGCTTTTGGAGACCGACGACAGAAACAGGCCGAAGCCCGTAAAACCTATATTATAAATGGTGGCGAACAACAGGAGGGTGGGGAGGCTTCCGCGCGGGGTGAGCCCGTAGAGCAGCCATGCGATGCCCAGGCCGATAAGGGTGATGAGCAGTCCCATAATCCAGAACGGAATCAGTTTTCCCAACAGATAGTCGCTTTTCCGCACCGGACTCACGTTGATTTGTTCGAGCGTGCCCAATTCCCTCTCTCCCGAAATGTTGAGCGCGGCCAGGATGCCGCCCACCAAGGTCAGCAACATCGCCAGAATGCCGGGCACCATATAGGTCTGATAGTCAAGAAAAGGATTGAACCGCATCTGTGCCGTGGCCTGGATACGGGACGGCAGTTTCCTGTTCTTTATTTCCACTTGGCTCTGCAAGGCTTCTTCCTGCAAGGTGCGTGCCGCATAGTCCTGGATAATCCCGTTGAGGTAGGCTTCCACGATGCTGGCCTGCGTGCCGTCTACGGCATCCACACTCAAAAAAACTTGGGAGGAACGAATTTCGAGCACCACTTCGGCCTCTCCTTTCTCGATATATTGAAGGGCCTCTTGATAGGTAGGGGCGTGATAGCGGGTCGTGAAATAGCCGGAGGAAGCGATTTTCTGCTCCAAATCGCGCGAAAAGGCACTGTGGTCGTTGTCCACAATCACCATTTCCACATTGCGGATTTCGTAGGTGGCCGCAAAAGGCAGAATCACCAGCTGAATCAGCGGCAGCACGATGATGAGCGGCAACATGATCGGATTGCGCAGGTTCTGTTTAAACTCTTTCTCCAAGAGATATTTCAACACTTTTCTTCCCATAGCCGCCCTAATTTAGACGAATTTTGAAACTCCGCACACTCGCCCCCAGAAACACCACGGCCATGCCTCCGAGGATAGTCCACTGCATCCAGATAGAGCCGATACCCAACCCCTTTATCATAATGGCACGCGCCATATCGATAAACCACCGCGCCGGCAATATATACGAGATGCCTTGCAATACCGGCGGCATACTCGAAATCGGAAACATCAGCCCCGAGAGCAATACCGTGGGCAACATCAACCCTATCAACGAAATGATCATGGCAATCTGTTGGGTCTTGGATACGGTCGAGATAAAGATTCCCAGGCAGAGCGAGGTGAAGATATACGTGAGGCTCGCCCCCGCGAACAAACCGAAATTGCCCCGTATGGGCACATCGAAGGCAAAGAGCGAAAGCAGGATGATGACGGCCATATTGAATACCGAAATGACGAAATAAGGCACGGTCTTGGAAAAAATCAGATAAATCGGCTTGGAGGGCGCCACCAGGAGCGATTCCATAGTTCCCAGTTCTCTCTCGCGCACCATCGACACCGAGGTCATGAGGGTGCATATCAACATCAGCACCAGCCCGATAACCCCCGGCACAAACGTATAGGCGCTTTTGAGCTGCGGGTTATACATCATGCGCGTGACAGGTTCCACATACACGCTCTCCACCGCGCCTTTGTCGAGCGAGAGCGCGTAGCGGGCGGCGATATTCTGGATATAACTGTTGATGATGTTGGCTTCGTTGGGGTTGCAGGCATCGGTGATGAGCTGTATCTGCGCGGTGCGGTTTTCGGCAAGCGCTTCGGAAAAGTCGGGCGGAAAGACAAGGATGAGTTTGATTTTTCCTTTCTTGAAGATTTCTTCGAATTCCTTTGGTTCCCGCACCTCCTGTTCCACGCGGAAGTAGGGCCCCGAGGTGATGTGCGACAGCAGGCCGCGGCTTTCCTCGCTGCGGTCTTGGTCGTAGACGGCTATGGAGGTGTTGCGTATGTCGGTGGTGATGGCGAAGCCGAAAATCAGCACCTGCACCACGGGCATGAGCAGGATGATCAACATCGTCGCCTTGTCGCGGAAGATGTGATAGAACTCTTTTTTTACAAATGCAAAAAATTGTCTCATCGTGCTTTAATCGTCGGTTCGTTGGGCTTTCTGCGCCACTTGTGTAAAAACCTCTTCCATAGTCTCCACCCCGAATCTGCGGCGCAGGTTTTCCGGGCTGTCCAGCTGCTCTATCTTTCCGTCCACCATCATGCAGACGCGGTCGCAGTATTCGGCCTCGTCCATATAGTGGGTGGTGACGAAGACCGTGATGTCGCGGTTGACCGCTTCGTAAATCAATTCCCAGAATTTGCGGCGGGTGAGGGGGTCGACCCCGCCCGTTGGCTCGTCGAGAAAAACGATTTCGGGGTCGTGCAGAATGGCCACCGAAAACGCCAGTTTCTGTTTCCAGCCCAAGGAAAGCTGCCGCACCAAGGTGTTCTTCTGGTCGGTGAACCCGAGCCTTTCCAGAATCTCGTCGGTCTTGGGGCCTATCTTCTTCTCCTCCACGCCGTAGATGCCCGCAAAGAGACGGATGTTCTCCCATACTTTCAAGTCGTTGAAAAGGGCGAACTTCTGACTCATATAGCCTATATGCCGTTTGATGTCTTCCTGCTGGGTGTTTATGTCGAAGCCCGCCACCTGCCCTGTGCCCGAAGTGGGGCGGTGCAGGCCGCACAACATCCGGATAGCCGTGGTCTTGCCTGCTCCGTTGGCTCCGATAAAACCGAAAATCTCGCCTTTCCTCACCTTGAACCCGATATGGTCGACGGCGGTGAAATCTCCGAATCTCTTGGTCAGATTCTCCACTTCTATCACATAGCCTTTGCGCAGAACCTCCTGGGCGGCACGTTCGCGCAACAGCAGAGCCTTTTTCCTAAACATGGCCATAATCCCCTCCTTCCTTGCTCATGCGCAGCATGAAGCAATCTTCGATAGAGGCTTCTATCGGTTTGATGCTTATCTCGCGGTGTCCTTTCGCTTGCAGGTATTCTTGCAGGCGG
>CAZEOJ010000001.1:25970-45424 GCA_964513825.1 uncultured Bacteroidaceae bacterium | reverse complement strand
GCCGCCCGCCCCTTCGTCGGATTTCAGGTACAGATGCTGGTAGTTGCCGAACGAATAGCAACTGTGCGCCTCGGGGAACTTCCGCAAATCCTGCAACAACGCGAAGGTGTCGCGGCTTTTCACCGCCAGGACGGCATGGGGAAACCTGCGGCGTATGTTCTCGGGCGTGTCGCATTCCGAAATCCTGCCCTCCTGCACAAAGGCGATGCGGTGGCAGCGCACGGCCTCGTTCATGTAGGGCGTGGAGGCCACGATGCTGATGCCCTGGTCCTGCAACGTGCCGAGCATTTCCCAAAACTCCTTGCGCGACACGGGGTCGACGCCCGTGGTGGGCTCGTCCAGGAACAAGACTTTGGGTGCGTGAACCAAGGCGCAGCAGAGCGCCAGCTTCTGTTTCATGCCGCCGCTGAGTTTTCCCGCCATACGTTTCTTAAAGGGTTCGAGATAGCGGTAGATAGGCTTTATGGAATCGTAGCTTTTGGCGACGGTGGAGCCGAAAAGCGTGGCGAAGAATTGGAGGTTTTCTTCCACGCTCAAATCCTGATAGAGCGAGAAGCGCCCCGGCATATAGCCGATGATGCGGCGGATCTGCCGATAGTCTTTCACGGTATCGAAACCTTCTACGGTGGCGGTGCCGCTGTCGGGAATCATCAGCGAGGTGAGCAGGCGGAAAAGGGTGGTCTTGCCCGCTCCGTCAGGGCCGATAAGCCCAAAGAGTTCCCCCCTTTTTACATCAAACGAAACTCCGTCCACCGCCTGCACGGCGTGGTGTCCGTGTCCGAATTTCTTGGACAGGTCGCGGGCGGATACGGAATAGTCGCTCATGGTCGCGGAAGATTAGAAGTTCACGTCGGCGTACATGCCGATTTTGAGATAACCGTCGTTCTTTACGCGGATTTTTACGGCATAGACCAAGTTGGCGCGTTCGTTCTGCGTTTGCAGCGATTTGGGCGTGAATTCGGCCTGATCGGCAATGTGCGCGAGGGTGCCGGCATATTCGGCCGTCTTGCCGTCTTTCATGGCGTAGACTTTCACCGCTTGGCCTATCCGGAGCGAAGAAAGCTGCCGCGCATCCACATAGGCTTTCAGAATCATGGTTTCCAAGTCGGCCACCTTGAAGAGCGGACGACCCGCATAGGCCTGTTCTCCCTCTTGGGCGTAACATTCCAGCACCGTGCCCGAGAAAGGACTGGCGATGCCACTTTCGTCTATCATCACCTGCACCTGTTCCATCTGCAATTCCTGCATGTGGATCTGGTTGGCCGACACCGCGCCGCCCCGTTTGGCCGAGGCCCGCATATCGTCCAGTTGCAGACGGAGGATTTCTTTCTGCAAATGCAGTTGCGTGGTGTCGATATAACCTAAGAGGCTGTCTTTTTCGACCCTGTCGCCCTGGGATACATCCAGTCGGAGGATATTTCCGTTGCCTTTCGCCGCCACGGTAACGCTCACGGCTTCCAAGGTGCCGCCGGCATCATACACGGCGTTGGCGTTTTTGCAGGCGGGAAGCCAGCATCCGAGGGATACGGCGGCCAGTATACCATAAAAGGAGGATTTCTTCATAGTGTGTCGGGGATTATTTAGGAACTTGTTTCTTCAACATCTCGATTACTTTTTCAAGGTGTATGCCGTGCGAGCCTTTTACCAACAGGCAGTGCATGTTCAGCGGGTTTTCCGAAAGGAAATCGTTGAGCTCCTCGGCCTTGGCAAAACTGCGGTAGTTCTGCGGCCGGTTGGTTTTCGCAAAGTTCTCTCCCACAAGATAGACGGTGTCGAATTTGAGTTTCTGCAAGAGGTCCACCACTTTCTGGTGTTCTTCTTTCGAGGCGTTTCCCAGTTCGAGCATATCGCCCAGGATAGGCAGCTTGGTCGCGGAGAAGTGCATCTCCGAAAAATTTTCCAGTGCGGCCGCCATGCTGGTGGGGTTGGCGTTGTAGGCGTCGGCGATAATCACGTTGTTACCCACCTGAATGCCTTGCGAGCGGTAGTTGGTGGGTTGATAGCGGTCCAGACCCTCTTTGATCTCCTGGTCGTTGAGGCTGAAATAACGCCCTACGCAGGCGGCGGCCGCGAGGTTTTCCAGATTGTATTTGCCGATGAGGTTGCTTTCTATTTTGGTGAGGTTGGGCGCCGAGGGCGTTCCGTGCAGACAGCAGGTATATTTTACCTGTTCTTCCTCCAAATGGGTCATGCGCAGGAAAACATTTTCCTTGGAACCGTAGCAGAAGCGCTCCACTTCGCGGGAGGCGTTCATCAGAACGGAATTGTCGGCGTTCACAAACACTCTTCCATGCACTTTCTTCACAAATTCGTAGAGGGCGGTCTTGGTCTTCACGATATTGGCGAACGAGCCGAAACCCTCCAAATGTGCTTGTCCGATATTGGTGATGAGCCCGAAAGTGGGCAGGGCGATGCGGCAGAGCTCGGCAATCTCGCCGGGGTGGTTCGCCCCCATTTCGATGACGGCGATTTCGGTGTTTTGCGGCATGGCCAGAATGGTGAGAGGAACGCCGATATGGTTGTTGAGGTTGCCTTCGGTGGCATATACCTTATAGCGTATCCCCAACACCGATTTCACAAGTTCTTTGGTTGTGGTCTTTCCGTTGGTGCCGGTGATGCCGATAAAGGGAATCATGCTCCGGCGGCGGTGCAAGACGGCCGTCTGTTGCAGGGTTTTGAGAACGTCTTCCACCAGGATGCATCGCTCCCCCTTTGCATATTGGGGATTGTCGACCACGGCGAAGGCGCAGCCTTTCTCCAAAGCTTCGGAGGCAAAGGCATTGGCGTCGAAATTGTCGCCTTTCAAGGCAAAGAAAATGGAGCCCGGCACGATTTTCCGCGTGTCGGTGCACACCGTGCGGTGTTTCTTGTAGAGTTCGTAAACCTCTTCTGCACTATGTTTTTCCATAAAGGAAGTGTTTACCGGTTAATATACAAAACTGCTTCCGCCCAAAAATTCCCGCAAAATGGAAGTGGGAGGAATCTCTCCCTCTTCGATGTTTCTAAAATACGAAAGAAATTTCAATAAACGACATGCCTCGCCATAATTTTCCGAAGTTTCGGGTATTTCGCGCAACAACGGCTCGGCATGTTTTTTCAGTACGCCAAGTTCAAACAGCAAGGCGGAATTGAACATCACATCGGCGTTTTCCTGAAAGGGGAAAATGTTGTTCCCTTCGCCTCTGTTCACACTGGGCCAACGGCTTATCGTATCGTTGGCCGAACAGCCTCTGAAATGCGCGTCGCGCACCATACGGCGGATGAGGCGGTTGTCGGTGCTGCTGACGGGGTTTTGCGCGTCGATGCTGATGTGGGTGAGCGCCGATACGAAAATCTTGAACATATAGCGGCTGTCCAGCTGAATCAGGGCGGGGTTGAGCGCATGGATTCCCTCCACCAGAATCAAGGTTCTCGGTGTCACCTTTATCTTCTTGCCCAAGAATTTGCGCTTGCCTTCCTTAAAGTCGAAAGTGGGCAGTTTGATTTCGGCTTCTTTCGGCACGTCTAAGATCTGCTGCATCTGTTGGCAGAAAAATTCGCGGTCGATGGCTTCCAGACATTCGAAATCATAATCACCTTTTTCATCGCGGGGCGTTTTCTCGCGGTCCACGAAATAGTCGTCCAACGAAATCTCGGCGGTCTTGTAGCCCAACACCTGCAACTGCACCGAAAGCCGCTTGCAGAACGTGGTTTTTCCCGACGACGAGGGGCCGCTGATAAGGATAATCTTGCAATCGGGCTTCTTGGAAACTTGGTCGGCGATCCACGCGATTTTCCTCTCCTGCAAGGCCTCCGACACCTTGATGAGCCTGCCCGCGCCTTGCTCCTTGATTTCCTTGTTGAGATTGCCCACATAAGGCACGCCCATAATCGACAGCCATTCCTTCTGTTCCTGGAACGTGTGGAAGAGCTTGGTTCCCTTCTGCCAGGCCTCCCTTACCAGAGAACTGTAGAACTCGCGTCCTTTCTTGCGTATGGTGACCTCGGAACCGGGTTTGAGGGCAATCAGACCATGTCCGAAATAAGGGTCTATGTGAAAATATTTTACATAGCGTGTCGAGGGCGCCAGATAGCCGTAAAAATAGTTGGATGTATTGTCCAACGTATAGACCGAGGTATAAGGCTCGTTGCGGGTCTGAAAAAGCAGGAGCTTGTCGTTGAGGTGGTTCTGCTTGAAAATCTCGATAGCTTCTTCGGTAGGCAGTTCCTTGCGCCCGAAAGGAAGGTCGGCGGCGATGATTTCTTCCGCCCGCTTGCGGAGCGCCACAATGGTGGGCAGGTCTACCGTTCCCTTTCCGCCTATGATTTCGCAATACATACCCAACGGAAGCGAATGTTCCACCTTGAGCGTACATTCCGGCCAAAGGTCGCGCACCGCCTTGAAAAGCACGAAAAGCGTGGAGCGCATATAGATAGCGTGCCCCTGCGGGTGGTGGATGTCGATGAATTCGAGGGTCTTGGGTTTGTAGATTTCGTAATCGAGTTCGCGCAGTTTATTGTTTATCAATACGCCTATAATATCGTCTTTCAGGCATACATTCTGGTCGGCGGCCACTTGCGCGGCGGTGACGCCTATCGGGTATTCTTTGCGGATGCCCGTGTTCTTGCAGATGATCTCAACGGTCGACATACGTTTTATTTTCTTTTTAAAATAGGTTTGAGATATTGTGCGGTATAACTTTCCTTTACCTTGCAGATTTCTTCGGGTGTGCCTTGGGCGATGATTCTTCCCCCGCCTTTGCCTCCGTCGGGGCCGAGATCCACGATATAGTCGGCGCATTTCACCACATCGAGGTTGTGTTCGATCACCAATACCGTATTGCCCGCATCCACCAGTTTCGAAAGCACGTCCAGCAGAATCCGTATATCCTCGAAATGCAGGCCCGTGGTGGGCTCGTCCAAGATATAGAGGGTGTTTCCCGTGCTTTTCTTCGACAATTCGGTGGCTAATTTGATACGTTGCGCCTCCCCGCCCGACAGCGTGGTGGAGGGTTGCCCCAGCGTGATATAGCCCAAGCCCACATCGTTCACCGCCTTGAGCTTGGTGCAGATAGCAGGGATGTTCTCAAAAAATTCCACGGCCTGTGCGATAGTCATGTCCAGCACATCGTTGATCGATTTCCCCTTGTAGCGGATTTCGAGCGTTTCCTTGTTGTAGCGTTTCCCGTTGCATTCCTCGCAGGTAACATACACATCGGGCAGGAAATTCATCTCGATGGTCTCCACGCCGGCGCCTCCGCACTTCTCACAGCGCCCCCCTTTCACATTAAACGAAAACCGCCCCGCGTTATAGCCCCGTATCTTGGCATCGGGCAAGGAAGCATAGAGTTGACGGATTTCGTTGAACACACCCACATAGGTTACGGGATTGGAACGCGGACTGCGGCCGATAGGCGCCTGGTCCACCTCAATCACTTTGTCGATATGTTCCAGCCCCTCGATAGTCAGATAGGGCAGGGCTTCGGCTTGCGAACGATAGAAATAGCGGCTCAATACGGGTTTGAGCGTCTGACTCACCAAACTTGATTTTCCGCTTCCCGACACCCCTGTGATGCAGCTGAAAGTGCCCAACGGAATCTTCAGATCCACATTTTTCAGGTTGTGTCCGCTCGCCCCTTTCAAGACAAGGTGTTTTCCTGTTCCGCTGCGGCGTACGGCAGGTATGGCTATCTTCCGTTTTCCGTTCAGATAGTCGGTGGTGATGGATTTCTGTTTGAGGAATTCCTCCCAGGGGCCCTGCGCCATCACCACGCCACCCTTTACACCGGCTCCGGGACCTATGTCGATGATATAATCGGCCGCCCGCATCATATCCTCGTCGTGTTCCACCACAATCACCGTATTGCCGAGGTCGCGCAACTGTTTGAGCGAGGCGATGAGCTTGTCGTTGTCTTTCTGATGAAGCCCTATGCTCGGTTCGTCCAGGATATACAAGACACCCGTAAGGCGCGAGCCGATTTGCGTGGCCAGACGGATGCGTTGGGATTCCCCTCCCGAAAGGCTGCCCGATTCGCGCGAAAGGCTCAGGAAGCCTATCCCCACATCGAGCAGGAACTTGATGCGGTTGCCGATTTCCTTCAAAATCTCGTGTCCGATTTTTTTCTGCCATGTGCTGAGGTGCGGCTCCACCTGCCCGCACCATTCGTAGAGTTCGTCAAGGCTCATGGCCGAAAGTTCGGCGATGTTCTTGCCGTCTATCCTGAAATGCAAGGCGATATTTTGCAGACGGGTGCCGTGGCAATGCTCGCAGACGCGGCTGTTCATGAACTGCGAAGCCCATTTCTGCGCGTTCAAAGAAGAACTGTCCTCATACAGCCGTTGGATAAAACTATACAGACCGTCGAAGTCGATGTCGAACTTCCGCGTCACGCCCACATCCTCCACCACCATTTTCACGATGCGGTGCTCTCCCTCCAAAATGGCGCGCAGACCCTCTTCGGGAATATCCTTGATAGGCGTTTTGAGTGTGAATCCATACACCTTCCCGATGACTTCTATTTGCGAGAAAATCCATTTGTCGCCTAAATAATTCTCGCGTTTTTCGGTGCCGGTGCTTTCTTGCAGGCAGGCGATACCCCCCTGAAAAATACTCAGATTCGGGTCGGGGATAATCAGATTTCTGTCGGGGAAAGTCTCTCTCCCCAAGCCGTTGCAATGCGGACAGGCCCCGTAGGGCGAGTTGAACGAAAACGTGTTGGGCTCGGGTTCGGGGTAGGAGATGCCGGAGGTGGGACACATGAGGTTGCGGCTGTAATGACGCGGGTTCTCCCCGTCCTCATCGCAAATCAGGATCTGCCCCTTGCCTTGTTTCATGGCCGTCTTGACGGCTTGTGCCAGACGGTTTTTCCCTTTTTCGCTTATTTGCAGTCTGTCTACCAAGAGTTCGATATCGTGCGTTTTGTAGCGGTCCACATACATGCCGAACGAAAGCTCGGTAATCTCACCGTCCACGCGCACTTTCAGATAGCCTTGTTTGCGCAGCGCCTCAAACAGTTCCCGATAATGACCCTTTCTTCCCACCACGATAGGCGCGAGAATCAGAATCTTCCTATCCTTATAATCTTTCAGGATAAGGTCGATGATCTGCTCCTCGGTATATTTCACCATCTTCTCGCCCGACACGTAGGAATAGGCTTCTCCGATACGGGCGTAGAGCAGACGGAGGTAGTCGTAGATTTCGGTCACGGTGCCCACCGTCGAGCGCGGGTTCTTGTTGGTGGTCTTCTGCTCAATCGCGATGACAGGACTCAATCCCTCGATTTTGTCCACGTCGGGACGTTCCAAACCGCCTATGAACTGACGGGCATAGGAAGAGAACGTCTCCATATAACGCCTCTGCCCCTCGGCATAGATAGTGTCGAAAGCCAACGACGATTTTCCGCTTCCGCTCAAACCCGTAATCACGATGAGTCTGCCGTGCGGCATACTCACGTCTATGTTCTGCAGGTTGTGCGCCCTGGCTCCGTAAACACAAAGATTCATGTTCTGCATCATCTCCATCAACTGATTTTTGCCCAAAAATTCGCGTTCCGGTTTTTCTGCAACGCCTCGGCCAGACCCCGATTTTCGGGCAGGTGTAGCTCGGGGTCTTTCTCCAAAATCTCGATAGCCGTATAGCGGGCGGCTTTCACGATATTCTCGTCTTCCACAATATCGGCGATTTTAAGCGACAGCAGACCGCTTTGCCGTGTGCCCTGCAAATCCCCGGGGCCTCGCAGCCGGAGGTCGGCCTCCGCGATTTTAAAGCCGTCGTTGGTACGCACCATCGTGTCGATTCTCTCCCGCGCATCGTTGCTCAACTTGTCGGCCGTCATCAGAATGCAGTGCGACTGCTCGGCCCCCCGCCCCACACGGCCCCGCAGCTGGTGCAGCTGCGCCAAGCCGAAACGCTCGCTGTTCTCAATCACCATCACGCTGGCATTGGGCACATCCACCCCCACCTCAATCACCGTGGTCGACACCATAATCTGCGTTTCGCCTTTCTTAAAGCGGTTCATCTCAAATTCCTTGTCCTCGGGACGCATCTTGCCGTGCACGATGCTGAGCTGGTAGTCGGGAATGGGAAAGGCGCGGCTGATGCTCTCGTAGCCGTCCATCAAGTCCTTCAAATCCAGGTTCTCCGACTCCTGAATGAGCGGATATACCACGTATATCTGCCGCCCCTTGGCAATTTCGTCCTTCATGAACGAAAAGAGCTGCAAACGGTTGTGGTCGGTCAGATGCAGCGTCCGGATAGGTTTCCTGTTGGGCGGAAGCTCATCGATGACCGATACATCCAAATCGCCGTAGAGCGTCATGCCCAAGGTGCGCGGAATAGGGGTGGCGGTCATGACCAGAATATGCGGGGCGACCGTGTTCTTCGCCCACAGTTTGGCTCTCTGCTGCACGCCGAAACGGTGTTGTTCGTCTATCACCACAAGCCCGAGGTTCTTGAAAGCCACACGGTCTTCCAAAAGCGCGTGCGTGCCGATAAGGATGTCCATAGCACCGTCCTGCAACAGATTGAGCAGGATATTGCGGTCTTTGGTGGCCGTGGAACCCGTCAGCAGCCCCACGCGCACGTTCATGCCCTTCAGCATCTTGGAAATGGAGGCGAAGTGCTGTCTGGCGAGGATTTCGGTAGGTGCCATAAGACAGGCCTGAAAACCGTTGTCGCAGGCCAACAGCATACACATCAAGGCCACAATGGTTTTTCCGCTCCCCACATCGCCTTGCAGAAGACGGTTCATCTGAAAGCCCGTGCGGGTATCGGCGCGGATTTCCTTGATTACCCGCTTCTGCGCTCCGGTAAGCTCAAAGCCTAAATTATGCTGATAGAAATAGTTGAACCTTTCGCCCACCTGCTCGAATTTCAGCCCCGGCGTCTTGCTGGTTTTGAGTTTGCTTTGCCAGATTTTGAGTTGCAGGAGCAGGAGTTCCTCGAATTTGAGCCGCTGCCGCGCACATTCGGCATGTTGCAGGGAGAGGGGGTGATGCACCTGGATAAAGGCCTCTTCGCGGCTGAACAAACCATAGCGTGCCACGACGGCGGGCGTGAGGATTTCGGGAATGCTGCCGCGCGCCTGCGTGCAGAGGTTGGCGGTGATTCCCGCCATCACCTTGGGCGAAAGCCCGTGCCGGCGCATGGCCTCGGTGCCGGGGTAGAGGGGCTGTATGCCGCCACCCTCGCTTTTGTCCTGTTCTTCCGCCCCCGCTCCCGTAAACTCTATTTCGGGGTGGTTGATATTGAGCCGATGATTGAAAATCGAGGGCTTGCCGAATACCTTTAATTCCGTGCCCGCCTTGATTTTGGGGCTTATCCATTTAAGACCCGAAAACCACACCAATTCAATCTGTCCCGTTCCGTCGCCGAATACGGCGATGAGGCGTTTGTTTCTTCCGAAACCCTTTTCTTCGGTTTTGAGGATTTTCCCTTTCAGCGAAACGTAGTTCTTGTCGTCGCGGATCTGACCGACGGGAATAAAGCCGCCGCGGTCGATATAACGGAAAGGATAGTATTCCAGCAGGTCGCCGTAAGTGCCTATGTTCACTTCCTTTTGCAGGACTTTCGCCTTGGCCGGGCCGACCCCTTTCAAATATTCGATGCTTTGCGAAAAAAAGTCAAACATAACGTGCGTAAAGTTACAAAAAAAAGAGGCGCGGCATACGCCGCGCCTCTTTTCGTCGATGAAAAAATCCAAGGTTTAGAATTCCCACAAATCGTGTTCGATTTCAAAAAGCATTTCCTCAATCTTCTCGGCTTCGCGCATAATGTTCCGGCCTTGCGCGTAAGCGGAAATGGCACGGTCCTGCTGGTTGTCGATCTTGGTGATATAGCTCTGGAACCAGCGGTCCCACGCAAACACATCGTCATACGACTTGCGCATGGCGCTGTTGTGCCGGTTAAAGGATTCGGTCTTGGCAAAGAGATTGCGCACCGAAGGATAGTAGAGCCAGAACAAGGTCTGATTGCCCTTGAATTGGCCGGTTTCATCGTCGAACACCTGGATTACGGGAGCCAGACCCAATACACGGATATCGCGGAGGGAACGCTGTTTGTCGATAAACCAGTCTTCCTTGATACGCAACATCTTTACGTTGTGGATTTGGAAAGAAGAAGTATCCATCGAGGTGATGAACTGACCGGGATTGTCCAGGTCTTCTTTCTGCAACTCGCTGATTTTGGTGTTCTGATTGATGAATTCCTCGTAGGTGAGTTGTTTGCGGAAGTCGTCGGTGAGCGGGTCGTAGGCTACGATGGTTCCGTCTTGCAACCCTCTCATGATCAAACTCATCAGACTGATTCTATCCTGCACCGGTTCAATGGGGTAGTAGAGATACTGATTCATTTTCATACGGAAATCCACCATTCTCCAAACACGCCATTTGATGAATACATCGGCTTCGCGCACGTGCACGTAGGGACGCGGTTCGCGGTCGGCGGTGTTTTCCTTTACATAGAAGTTGTCCAAAGGCGGCGTGTCCTCCAAAACCTGCGCCCGGAGGGGCAACGTGCATACGACTGTCAGCATCATCGCCGCAACAATAAGGATTCTTTTCATACGTTTCTATTTTTAGCCTTGTGGGAGGCTTCTTTTATTTAATCGTTAAAATCATATCGCCCAGCAGACGGTTACCGTCGGGCATCTTGGCCGTGATGTCGGTGATAAACACCTTGTCGCCGCGGCTGCAACGCTTGAAGTTGTCTATCATCGTCTGGCTGAACTTGTTTCCGTTCGAAGGCATCGAGGCCGAAAGTTCCTGCTTGCGCGACACCTGTACGTTGAACGAAGAAATCTGCAGGTTCAGCTCAAAGTCAAAATCCTTCATCGACACCAACAGACCGCCCGCATTGGCCAGCGTGTTCTTGTCTATCTGCTTCACACCCACTTCCTGACCGTTGATACGCGCCTCGGGATTCGGCACACGCTTCACGCGGAACGTGTATTCACCCATCAGACGTCTTCCTCCGCCTTCGGTCGAATATACCGAAATCACGGCGTTCTGTCCCGGCGTGGTCACCCGCACGTTATACGTACCGGGGCCGGTTTTGGTAATGGTGCCGTTCGATATGGTCACCTGCGTATAGCGTTCGGGAACCCCGCCGCCCAAGGCCGAGACGGGATTGTCCACACCTACATAAAACACGTTCATCTTGGTGGCGGCCACCGAAGCCGATGCCTGACCTACGGAATACGAAAAGTCGAAAGGATAGGACTTTATACCGAAAGTTCCGGGAATCTCGATAGTTCCCGATACCTTCCGCTCGCCCAGGGAGGAGGTAGGCACCTTATAGTGGATGCTGCCGCCCTCGCCGGTATAGGTCTGTCCGTTGATAGTGGCCGAAATCTTCGACTTGGAGTCGAAGGCGGCCACAAAGATGTCGGCCTCGAAAGGCGAACCCAACAGCACGTTGTTCGATACAGGAACCACACGCGCCGAGATAGTGTCGAACTTGAAGTCGTCCTCGCTCACCGACGAATACAACTTGGAAACCACGTCGTATTCGGCATTGAGCACAGAGGCCTGCACCCTGTTCAAGAGAGCCAGGTCGGCCACGATAATGGCGTGATAGAAGTTATAATACACCCAATCCACCTCTTGCCCGCTCGCGTTCTTGTAATCACCTTCGGTCTGCAAGGCATCCAGATTCACTTCCTCGGCGTCTTCGCCCAAGATGTTGATAAGGAATTCCCTGTATTCGTTCAGTTTTTGTTGCATCTCATACCCCTTGCCATTGTGTGCGGACTCGTCCATACCCACAAAGAAACGGGTAGGGTCGTCGTAGTTGTCTTGCTTGGCGATGTCGCGCGGATTGAGAACCTTGGCCTCCTCCAAGGGAATGCCCTCGCTCGCGGCCATCAATTCCGCTTTTGTCAATTGAAGGTACTCGTACATTTCGTTGGCCTTCTCCCTCACCTCCTGCGCCTTGTTCCACTTGTCACCCACCTTGGCCTCGTTGGCAAAAAAAGCCTTTTGGAAGGTATTGTAGGTAAATTCGGTCTTTTTGCGATAGTTCTCGTTGGTGATTTCCAGGGCCTCGTTCACCGTAACAAACGACTTGAGTACCTCGGCAGACACGTTCAGTGCCAACAGGGCGGTGTACACGAGGTACATCATCCCGATCATTTTTTGCCTTGGGGTTTCTTTTGCTCCTCCACTCATTGTCGGATGTTTTTGAGGTTAGGCACGCGTCGCGGCCGAACTCTGCATGGCCGAAAGCATCTGTCCGTATACTTTGTTGAGGGCCGCCACCTTGCTCGACAGATCGTCGATTTCCTGACGGAACTTCATCGAGCTTTCCAGCGAACCGCTCATGGTTTCCATCATCTTGGCTATATCCTGTTGCAGTTTGGCGTTGACTTCCACCTGCGATTGCGTGGCCTGCACCTGCATTCTGTAAAAGTCGCTGAGGGCGGTCATCTGCTCGGTCACCTGACCCATCTGCGTGGCGTAGTCCTTGTTCACCGTCGCCATATCGGGCAACTGGCCAAGGCTTTGCGTGGTCTGCGTAAGTTTTTCGATACCGTTGCTGAGACGCTCGAAGATTTCGGGCGAAACCTCGGCTTTCTTGAGCATTTCGTCAATCTTTTCCGAGAGCATCTGTTTGCTTTCGGCGTCCAGCGTGCTGCCTCCTCCGCCTACACCTGCGGCAGTGGTGGATGAGCACGAATAAAGCGGCGCCTGTCCGTCTTCATAAAGCGGCGTACCGTCGGGTTTATTTCTCAATGCGGGATAAACACGTTCCCATTGGGGATCGGGATGCGGTTTGTCGAAAGCCGAGAAAACGAAGATAATCGCTTCCACACTCATACCTACAATAAGCATAAGGCCGGCACCGGGATAGTGGTTGATCTTGAACAGGGCGCCGACAATTACGATACTCGCACCCCAGCCATACAAATAGCCCATGAATCGCTTGTAACCGGGCTTTTCTGTAAAATGCAACTTTGTTGAAGAAGACATATCAAAAAATCAAAAAAATTATTAATATACATTAGAACCGCTACCGCTTTGCATGATGCCGCTACCCAAGAGCGGTTGCACACAACGGAAACCTACATACGACTTGCAAGTGTCCTGATATTCGAAAGTACGGTAATATACCTTGCAGATGTCGGCGAAATCCTTGAACGAACCGCCACGGATAACCTTACGTTTCAGACCGATTCCGTCATCGGGTTTGGCATCGTAGAGGAAAGCCGGGTTGAAGTCGAGGTTGTTGGCGATGCTCTCATCGTAGGCGTCCAAGCACCACTCGGACACATTGCCCATCATGTCGTACAGACCGAAATCGTTGGGCGCGTAGTGACCCACGATGCAGGGATAGAGCGAGCCGTCGGCGGCATAGTCACCGCGGCCGGGCTTGAAGTTGCCCAGCAGACAGCCGTTGATGTTGCGGGCATAGTTGCCGCCCCAAGGATAGGGGCTCGCATCCAGACCGCCACGGGCCGCGTATTCCCATTGGGCTTCGGTGGGCAGTTTGAATTCCTGTGCGGTGGGATAGCCTTTCGATTCGCGATAGCTGTTGTAGCGTTCGCTTCTCCATTTGCAGAAAGCCTCGGCCTGTTTCCAGTTCACGCCCACCACGGGATAGTTGTCGTAGAGGGGGCTGTTGAAATAACCGGCCACCATAGGGTCGTTGTAGGAGTACTCCCAGTCGAAGATCCAGCAGAGCGTGTCGGGATAAACGTTCACGACATGTTTCTGCAGGAACTGCTGACGCGAACGCATCGACTGCGGACGGTTCACGAAAGAACCGTAGTAAACGCCGTCGTCGGGCATCTCCTCGCCCCAGCTTTTCCGTGAGGCGCCTTGGTAGTCGTAGGACCAATATTCGTAGTTCAACTTCCTTACATCAAATTCCTTGCGATGAGCAAAGCGTTCTTCCTCGGGCAGATAGAGGTCGGCCACGGCCTCCACCATTTCGGGCGTCCATTTGGTGAGTTTGGTGTTCCAGTTGATCTGCGGTTCGCCGTCCTCCTCTTCCGATTCTATCTGGAAACCCTCGATACCGTTATCGGCCAAAGCCTTGCGGATATGATATTCTTTTACATATTCCACAAACTGACGATACTCGTTGTTGGTGATTTCGGTCTCATCCATGAAGAAATCGCTCATAGACACGGTCCGCATATTGAGCATCTGGTAAGAGGGGTCGAAACCACCCGAACCCAAAACGAAACTTCCTCCCGGAATATAAACCATTCCGAAAGGAACCTGGGCTCCCATTTTCTGACGGTTCGGCGCTCCAACCAATTCTCCGTTTCCGGAATTGCTGCAACTCCACAGGAGAATGGCGGCAAAGGCCGTCGCCGTTAAATTTCGCACATCCAACAGGCTTGCTACTCTTTTCATTGTAAAATAGTTTATTTAACGCCAACAACCCGCTACCTTTACAGGTACCGGGCATTCTTGTAATCCGTGTTTACCTTCTCGCCTTCCAGACCGAAGCAATAGCGCACCATCACTTCGAACGAGCCCCCTATCTTGGAGCCGCGTATTCTGTCCGAGGCCGAGATGTCGTAGGCCGCCCCGATCTGCAACTTGCCGATGTTGATACCGGCGTTGATGCAGACCGCATCCCTCAGACGATAACCCAGGCCCGCCCAAAAACGTTTGTTGAACGTGCCGGTGAGGTTTATCATCCAGTTCACTGTATGGAAGTCGGTCTCCAAATAGGTCGAGGGGGTGAACTCAACCTTGGGAAGCGAGGGGAAGGACCCCGTGTAACTTCCATGTATCGCCAGCGTCCGGCTGGGACGGTAGGTTATCTTCTCACTTCGGTGCGCAACGAGGTTGTTGAGCCCTACACCCACCGAATAATGTTCGTTTCCAATCAAATAAAAGCCAACGCACACATCGCCGTAAAGCGCGTTTTCCGATTGCTTCCCGGTGAGGATGCGGTCGGAAGCGTTTTCAGGCTTGAATTTGGTGAAATCCAATCCCATGCTCTCTATCTGCGCCCGTACACCCAACCCGATCAGGCCGAAGCCCGTCTGCAAATGGTAGGTGTAGCCGAGTTTCACGTATATGTCGCGGAAGTACCCGGCATTGTAGGAGGCCACCTCCACGCCCGCCCCGCCTTTTATGGCCGCTATCGGCATATCGACCAGCAGAACCGTGCTGTTGGGGGCGATATGCTTTTCATCCGTGCCTTTGCCCCAGCCCAACCACTGCTGCCGATGCAGCAACGAGGCGTTGATTCCGTTCGACATACCGGCGAAACCGACATTGTACGCATACGTGTTGAACATGTATTGCGTAAGCTGTATCCCCTCCTGTTGTGCCGAAAGCGGACACAATACCGCCAGGAAACACCAAAGCGCTACAATCTTGCAAAAAGATAACTTTTTGTTATTAAGGCGTTTTATCAGCATAACTGCTAGGCGGTACCTCCTTGTTTTGGGTGGCCGAAACCGAGGTTACACTCCGGCTTCGAGCCGCGAAGATAACCATTTTTTTTTACTTTTCGTTGGCGTTGGCCAAATTCACAAGGTTGAGCATGTCCTGAGGGCTGTCCAGATCGGGCTTTTGCTCTTCGAGGTATTGCGAGATGAAGCCCGCCGCCTTGGGGAAAAGTTTAAGCAGGTTTTTCTTGGTGAGCGGGTAGGTCTTTCCGTCTTTCAGCAGAAAGAGCGTGTAGGCCACCGAAAGTTCGGAATTGCTCGAGAACTCGTATTTGACCACGCTGGCGGTGGTCTGTCCCGTATATGTTTCGCTGCCGGTGGTGCCGTTGCTGTTGAACGAAGACACGTTGCGGATGGACGCGGTGGAGCCGCCGGTGCCGTATGCGCCGGTCTTCTTCTCCGAAATGTTTACTTTCTTGCACGAAATAAGACTGATACGGTTGTTCAGAATCAGTTCGCCCAAACCGGAGAGGGCCGGTACGAAGGTGCGGTCGCCGATTTCCGCCACCACGATGTTGGACAGATCGTTCAGACGACGCAGGGTGTCTTCGGGAAATTCGGGCTTGTCGTTCCAGAACAGAAGCTGCGGTTCGTAGTAATTGTAGTTGAAACGCGATTTGGCGATGGAACCGTCCTTATAATAAAGGGTGCCTTCGGTGGCTTTGGGAAAAGCAAAGATAATGCTGTCTTGCTGGGCCTTGCTCAAATCGCCCATAGTGATTTTTTTCTGTCCTTGTGCGGAAAAAGAACACAGGAGAGCGAGAAGAAGCACGAGAGAAAGTTTTGTTTTCATGGCTATTTTGTTTAAAAACAGTTTTTTAATTGGAAACCTGAAACGTACCGTTGTTCAAATAGGTAATGCGATACTTCCGCAGTGCGAAATGGGAGACCTTGGCATACCCGAATCCGCTGTAACTGCTGAACTCGCCGCCACAGTCCTTACCTACAAAACGGTCTTTCGACTTGTCGTACCGTACGTAGCAACCCGATTCCCAATCCAGAGGACAGGCCTGCTCGAAAGCTACGTATTCCTCTTCCATATCGCCGATATGATAGACGCAGACGCCGCTGTAGCCGTATGGAAAGTCCTTGACCCCGCCCACAGCCATCAGGGTGTTGTCTGTATCATAAGGACGGACGGTAAAGTTGACGCTCCGTTCGGGAATATTGCCGTGGCTGATGCTGTGGTCGCACCCGTACAGAACCAGACCTAAGCCTGCCGTCAGCACACCTATAAAAAGGAGCGCGCCTTTACTTCGCATAAAATGTTTCATGATAAGCAAAAAGCAAAGTTAGAAAAAAAATGCTATCTTTGCCGAAAAATTCGCCCTATCGGTGTAATGCGCACGACGACCCTTTTGCGAGGGTCTTTTTGTTTATTATGCCATAGGGTATTATAATTTTGATTATGGGAGAGATCAAGTACTACAGCAAGGAGGGTTTGCAAAAGCTCAAGGATGAATTGGAGCATCTTACCAAGGTGGAGCGACCCAAGATTTCGCAGCAGATCGCCGAGGCGCGCGACAAAGGCGACCTTTCGGAAAACGCCGAATACGATGCGGCCAAGGAGGCGCAGGGGCTGTGTGAACTTAAGATTTCCAAACTGCAGGCCGAATTGGCCAACGCCCGCATTCTGGACGAATCGAAAATGGATACCTCGAAAGTGCTGTTGCTTTCGGTGGTCACTATCAAGAACCTCAAGAACAACAGCAAGATGCGCTACACTATCGTGCCCGAGAACGAAGCCGACCTCAAGGCGGGCAAAATTTCGGTCAGTTCGCCCATCGCCACGGCCTTGTTGGGCAAAAAGGTGGGGGATGTGGTGGACGTGACGGTGCCGGTAGGGGTCATTCCTTTTGAAATCGTCGAAATAACGCGTTAAAATGGGCAGTATATTTTCTAAAATCGCCGCCGGCGAGATTCCGTGCTACAAGGCGGCCGAAGACAGCAAGCATTTGGCTTTTCTGGATATAGCTCCCGTGGCCAAAGGACATGTGTTGGTGATTCCCAAGAAGGAAACGGATTATATCTTCGATTTGCCCGACAACGAGTTGGGCGAATTGATGACTTTTGCCAAGAAGGTGGCGAAAGCCTTGATAAAGGTGTGTCCCGCTCCTAAAATCGGTATGTCGGTGATTGGCTTGGACGTGCCTCATGCGCATATCCATCTGGTGCCTATCCACGGGGTGGCGGACATCGATTTCGGCAAAGAGAAACTACATCTGCCCGAAGAGGAGATGAAGGCGTTGGCAGACTCGATTTTTGCCGAGTTCAAAAAATTGTAGGATAGGAGATTGCCGCTAAACGATGCGGTTGGGATGTTGAGCGAGAAACTCCGCCCAATTCGTTTTTTTCGACTTTACTTTCGTGGATTTCAATGTGGACGACCCGGGTGTGGAAAGCATCCGGGTTGTTTGTTTCAGGTCGTCGAGGCGGCAGTGGATGCCGTGGCAGATAGCGGCGGCCATAGCATCGGTGGCATCCAGATATTTGGGCTGCTCCATGTGCAACCCCAACAGGCGGAACACCATAGCGCACACTTGTTCTTTCGAGGCCGAGCCCTTGCCCGTGAGGGATTGCTTTATCTTGAGAGGGGCATATTCGAACACCTGGACCCCCAGCGTCATCCCTGTGGCTATCGCCACGCCCTGCGCTCTGCCCAACTTGATGAGCGACTGCACGTTCTTTCCGTAAAAGGGGGTTTCTATCGAGAGGCAATCGGGATGATAGGTCTGTATGATGCGGGTCACCTCCTTCTGTATCCTTTCCAGACGCGAGAGAGGGTCGGCTTCCTGCGTCATGTTCACCACCCCCATATCGACAAAGGAGAATCTCTGTCCTTCGGCCTTGATGATGCCGTAGCCCATGATGCGGGTTCCGGGGTCGATGCCTAATATGATCCTTTCCTTGCCGGACATGCTGCGGATATTACAGAATCAGCATGGCGTCGCCGAAGGTAAGGAAGCGGTATTTCTTTTCCACGGCTTCCTTGTAGGCCTGCATGATCAGGTCGTAGCCGCCGAAAGCGCACACGGACATGAAGAGCGAGGAGAGGGGCGCGTGAAAATTGCTTATCATACAGTTGGGTATGGTGAAATCGCAGGGAGGGAAGATAAACTTGTTCGTCCAACCGGCATAGGGTTTGAGCTTGCCGGCAAAGGAAACCGAACTCTCCACCGCTTTGAGCACCGATGTGCCCACGGCGCAGATTTTCTTCTTGCCGTCTATGCCCCGGTTCACGATGTCGCAGGCTTGCTGCGTGATGTACATCTCCTCCGAATCCACACGGTGTTTGGTAAGGTCTTCCACATCTATCTCGCGCACGTTGCCCAATCCGCAGTGCACGGTAATGGCGGCGGTTTCGATACCTTTGATTTCCATGCGCTTCAACAAGGTCTTGCTGAAATGCAGGCCGGCGGTGGGGGCCATCACCGCGCCCTCTTCCTGGGCGAAGACGGTCTGGTAGTTTTCCGCGTCTTCGGGCTTCACCTCGCGTTTGGCCAGGATATGGTCGGGCAGAGGCGTCACACCGAGTTTGTAAATCAAGGCTTTGAAATTCTCGTAGGGACCGTCGTAGAGAAAGCGCAGGGTACGGCCGCGCGAGGTGGTATTGTCGATGACCTCGGCCACCAGTTCGTCGTTCTCGCCGAAATAGAGCTTGTTGCCGATACGGATTTTGCGGGCGGGGTCTACGTACACGTCCCACAGAAGCGATTCGCGGTTGAGCTCGCGCAACAGGAAGACGGTGATCATGGCGCCCGTCTTCTCCTTTTCGCCCATCAGGCGGGCGGGGAATACGCGGGTGTTGTTCAGGATGAGCACATCGCCTTCCGAAAAATATTTCAGGATGTCTTTAAAGACTTTATGTTCAATCTTCTGTTTCTTCCTGTCCACCACCATCAACTTGCATTCGTCGCGGTTGGGACGGGGCTCAAGGGGAATGAGCGAGGAGGGAAGGTTGTAGTTGAATTGCGATAATTTCATACCGTGATAAAGCCTCTAAATGTTTGTAAGTTTGTTTATTTCAATCGGCAAAGACCGACTAAAAGGGGGCAAATATACGAA
>CAZEOJ010000001.1:0-25870 GCA_964513825.1 uncultured Bacteroidaceae bacterium | reverse complement strand
TAAGTTTGTTTATTTCAATCGGCAAAGACCGACTAAAAGGGGGCAAATATACGAAAAAATCGTCACTCTCCGTCAAGCATACGGGGTGCGCCCTGGGTAGGAGGCGCCACGTGGCGGAGATACCGGAGGTAGTTGATGAAGACGTCGGTGGGGTTGCGGGGGGCATCGGGCAGGGAAGTGAAGGTGGCATCGGGTTGGCCGAAAAGTTTGGCATCGTAGCCGTCGCCGCCGGAGGATAAGAAATTTTCCGTCACCACAATATAGGTTTCGTCAGGACGAACCTCGCTGCGGGTGCCGTCGGGTGCGATATAGAAAGCCTTTTGGATTTTTCCGTCTTTCACCGCAATCTCCATATCGTGATACTGCAACCAACCCGCCTTGCACTCCATGCCGTATTGCAGGAGCCGGAGCAAGTCGCTTCCGCTGAACTCAAACGCCCCCAACCGTCCCCCGAAAGGCAGGATATTGCCCGTTTGCAGACGTGTGACCTCGCCTTCCGGCATCGTGGTGCGGATAGAACCCCAGTTGCAGACACCTATCACGGGGCGTACACTGTCTTGGGTAAGCGTGCGGTAGCACCATGCGTAGGAGCGCGCCACCAAAGCGCCCAAGAGCGTGAATCCGCTCGGAGAAAGAGGTTCGTCGTTGCTCAGGTATTGTTGGTTGTGGCAGATGATTTCGCCGAAACCGTATTCAGGATTTTCGAGATAGGAAGTAACCAAGGCCAGCATGGACGAATCCTGTCCGGCAAGCGGCGTAAGGAGTTCGGCATCTAAAAAGCGGTGCGAGACTTTGCCTTTGGCATCGCGCGACACCTCGAAGCGCATCTGCGAGAACTTGCGACCGTAGTTGCGGGCCTGCACCACGGGAATGCCGTTTCTCAGGCCGCAGACCGCCTTGTGCGAATGTCCGCTGAAAATGCCGTCTATGCCCTCCAAAACACTTACATCCTCCCACGTGTTGCGGAATACCACTTCATCCCCGTCCATCAGGGTGCCTATATGGGTCAGGAGAATATACACATCGGCGCTGTCGGCAAGCTGTCCGCGCACACGGCGGGCACATTCCACAGGATTTTCGAAATACAGGTCCTTGACAATGGCGGGCATGGCCGTGGTCTTGGTTTCGGGTGTGGCCAGACCGATAAAGGCCAGACGCAAGGGGGTGCCGTTTTTGAGCGTCTCGTTCACGATGACGTAGGGAATCGCCCAGTCGGGACGCGTCTGCGCCAAGGTGTCGAGAAAGATGTTCGCGCACAGGTAGCGGGTGGAGCCCCAGTTCATACGCTCCACCATCGCGGGAATGCCCCAATCGAATTCGTGGTTGCCGATGGCCGAATACTCCACTTGCAGCGCCTCGAAAAGCTCGGCGAGGGGTCGGCCGCCCGTGATGCGCGTAAAGTAGCCGCCGCTGTAATTGTCACCACCGGCCAGCACGTGCATATTGGGCATGGTCTGCCTCCACTGCCCTAAGGTGTACACAAGGGCGGCGGCTCCGGGAATATCGGAGGTCTGCTGGAAAGAGCCGTGGAAATCGTTGAAACCGATAAGGGTAAGCGTGTCGCGGGTAGGCCTTGCCTTTTTGGCCTGCAGGGCAGGGGCTGCGGCCAGCAAAGCGCCCGTCATCGCGCAGAGGAACACTATTTTCTTTATCATCGCTTCGGGGTTTTAAAATTTCGCGCCTAATTTCTTCATCACGTTCCAATATCCGGGAAACGATTTGTTCACCACATCGCGTTGTTGCAGGTTCACTTTGTCGTAGGCTATGGCCAGGGCCGAAAAGGCCAGCGCCATGCGGTGGTCGCCATAGGTGTGGATAAGTTCGTTTTCGGGATGCAGTTGCGAGGGGAAGATGTGCAGCTCGTTGTCTTCGGCCTCCTCGCGCAATTCCACACGGGCACCGATACGCTCCAATTCGTTGCGCAGCGCGATGATACGGTCGGTTTCCTTGTATTTGAGTCCGAAAATGCCGTAAAGACGGGCCTCGATTCCCAAAGCCGCGCAACATACGGCCATAGTCTGCGCCAAGTCGGGATGATGCACAAAGTCGTATTCCTTGGGGCTTCTGTCGATTTCCGCGCCCGCAGGTTTGGTAAGAATCACACGGTCTTCGGTAAATTCGGTCTCCACGCCCAGGTCTTCGAACCAATCGGCCAGAATGCGGTCGCCCTGCACGCTTTCTTCCACAAGGAGGGGCAGTTCGATACGGCCTTCCTGCGAAAGCGCCAGCAAGGCATACATATAGGAAGCCGCGCTCCAGTCCGATTCGATAAGGACCTTTTCGGGCGCATGGGGACGGCCGTCCACAAAGATATTGTTGCTGTCGATAAAAATCACCTCCACGCCACAGTTGCGCATCAAATGGGCGGTCATCTGCACGTAAGGCAACGAAACCTTGGTCTCGCCACCCATTTCGATGTGCAGACCCTGCGGAAACAAAGGCGCGGCCAACATCAAGGCCGACACGAACTGACTGCTTTGGCCGGCATCCACACATACCCGTCCGTCGCTTTCCTGAATGGCCTCGGGATTGCCGGTGATACGCAGGGGAGGATACCCCTCCTCGCCCAGATAGGTGATGTCCACGCCCATCGAACGGAGGGCATCCACCAGGGGGCCGATAGGGCGCACCTTCATACGTTCGTTGCTGGAAGTCAGCACCCAGTTGCCGGGCTTGAAAGCCAGCAAAGCCGTGAGGAACCGAATCACGGCACCGGCGTTGAAACAGTCTAAGACCACTTCGTCCTCGTCGTCTTCGTCGTGGTTCGCGATAACTTTCAACAGCTTCTGCATAAGGCGGGTATCATCGGAATCCGAAAGGTTCTCGATGTCAAAATCCTCTTCCGCCAAAAATTGCAGAATCAGATAACGGTTGCTGATGCTTTTGGAACTTGGCAAGGGGGCTTCGCCTTGCAGGATCCTGTGTTTGAAACTAAGGGTTATATCGTCCATTTTTCTTTGTTTTATCGAGAGGATGAGGTGTATAGGGTAAGGTAGTCGTGGAGCGTCTTTCCTACCACGAGAGGGAGGACGGCTTTGTCGAAGACGCATTCTCCCCAGTCGGAAAGGAGCACGGGATAGATTTTCTGCCCCTTGTTCTTCTTGTCGTTCACCATATAGTCCAAAAGGGCGGGAATGTCTTTTTCCGTATAGGAAAATGTGCCGTAGCGGGCTTTTATCAGGCTTGAGAACCGGTTGAACTCGGCGCGTGTAAAACCGCACTTGCGGCAGGAAAGGTACAGTTCGCACACCATGCCGTGCGCCACCGCCTCACCGTGGCTGACAGGGCGTTTCTTGCGCAAGGCCAGCGCCTCGAAAGCGTGTCCGAAAGTATGTCCGAAATTGAGGGTCTTGCGGATGTTTTCCTCTTTAAAGTCCTGTTGGGTGATACGTGCCTTGTTTTGTATGGCAAAGAGCAGGGCTTTGTTCCGATATTCCTCGTCGGTAAAGAGCTTTTCGGCGTGGCGCACGGAGAAATCCGTCTGGCAGATGCACTGCATTTTCAGGATTTCGGCCATACCCGAAAGCATTTCCCTTTCGGGGAGCGTTTTGAGGAAGACGGGATCGACGAAAACGGCGCGGGGACGGTTGAAGCATCCGAGGATGTTCTTGATTTCGCCTAAATCGACGGCGGTTTTGCCGCCCGCCGACGCATCGGCCATAGCCAACAAGGTGGTGGGAACATTGATATAAGGCAGGCCGCGCTTGAAGAGCGAGGCGGCAAAACCGCCCATGTCGCACAATACGCCTCCCCCCAGGTTTATCACCAACGTCTTGCGGTCGAGTCTGTCGTCTGCCCACTGTTTCCAGAGCGGAAGCAAGGTCTCGATATGCTTGCGGGATTCGGACGCGGGCAGGAAATAGCGTCTGCACCGCCGCAACGAGGGACAGGCACGCAACAAGACGGGAAATATCTTCTTGGCGGCGGCTTCCTCGCACAATACCACGCACTTCGCGTCAGGCTCGGCGGCGAGATACCTCGCCACCTCGCCTTGCAGCTGCGGGAGGCTGTCCTCACCGGCATATATCGTGCAATCCAAATCCTTTATCGTCTTCATTTTACCAAATATGCGTAAATATGACGGGTCCCGTTGTCATCAGGATTTATCTCCACTTTCACAAAACGTTCGGGAAGGATGCTTTCCACAATCTCCGACCATTCCAAAAAACAGTAGCAACCGCTTTCCAGATATTCGTCGGTACCTATGTCCAAAGCTTCTTCGGCGTTTTTAAGGCGATAGAAATCAAAATGATAAACAGGCCCCAAATCGGACTTGTATTCGTTGACGAGCGAAAAGGTGGGGCTCACTACCTGGTCTTTCACCCCCAGGCATTGACAAAGCGATTGAATGAAAGTGGTTTTCCCCGCACCCATAGGGGCGAAAAAGGCAAAGACACGCTCCTTCGGGAATTTTTCCAGAAGGAGCCGCGCAGACGGGGGCAGGTCTTCGGGCGTGGGCGCAAGCAAACTGCAAGTATCTGTGTCCATCGTTTATTTGGGTTGCAATACGGCATAGGGCACCATCATCTCCTCCATCGAAATGCCTCCGTGCTGGACGGTGTTTTTGTAGTATGCCACGTATTGGTTGTAGTTGTTCGGGTATACAAAGAAATCATTTTGTTTGCAAAAAACAAAAGAGGAGGAAAGATTGGTCTTGGGCAGGAAGATTTCTTCGGGGTTGCGTACCTCAAACACTTCCTTGGCGTTATAGTCCAGAATCCGTCCCGATTTATAGCGGAGATTGGGGCTGGTCTCGCGGTCGCCCTTTATGCGGACAGGGTCGGAAATACGGATAGAGCCGTGGTCGGTGGTGATGACCACCGTGGCTTTCTCGCCCGACAGGTTCCGTATCAGATCCAAGAGCGGCGAATGTTCGAACCACGAGCCCACCAGCGAGCGGTAGGCCGCGTCGTCGTAGGCCATTTCGCGCAGGAGTTCCACCTCGGTGCTGGCATGTGAGAACATATCCACAAAGTTGTAGATGATTACGTTGAGCGGCGTTTTCAGCATCTTGGGCAGATAGTCGAGAATTTTGGTGCCGTAGGATTGGTTCAGCACCTTATAGTAGTTGAAAGGAATGTTCTTGCCGTGACGTTTCAGGTATTCTTCCAGCAATTCCTTTTCAAACTGGTTCTTGTATTCGTCCGAGTCTTCGCCCACCCAATACTGCGGATATTTGCGCGCGATTTCCAAGGGCATCAGCCCTGCGAAAAGACTATTGCGCGCATATTGGGTCACCGACGGCAGGATAGTCATATAGGTATCCTCGCTCAACGTTTTGAGATAGGGCTGCACCTTCTGTTGGAGCACCCGCCAGTGGTCGTAGCGCAGATTGTCGATAAGGATAAAGAAAACAGGATTTTCGGCATCGAGAAGGGGAAAAAGTTTCTTTTGCAGAAGAAAATGCGACATCTCGAAATCGTTGTCCGAGCCCTTTTTCAGAAAGTCGCGGTAGTTCTGCTCCACGAATTTGCCGAAAAGCAGATTGGCTTCATCGCGCTGGTTTTGCAGGCTTTCGCGTATGCCTCCGTCGTCGCCCGCACTCAGTTCCATATCCCAAAACACCAGCTTCCGATAGATGTTTTCCCATTCCTTATACGAAAGGTGGGGCGAAAGGCTTGCGCTGATTTCGCGAAATTCCTGTTGGTAGGTCGAGGTGGATTTCTCGTTTTCCAAACGTTTGGATTCCAAGAGTTTCTTTATGGAAAGCAGAATCTGGCCGGGGTTGACGGGTTTGAGCAGATAGTCGGAGATTTTGGAGCCGATGGCCTCGTCCATAATCCGCTCCTCCTCGCTTTTGGTCACCATCACCACGGGCAGGGTGGGAAAGGCCTCCTTGATTTTGGAAAGCGTCTCCATACCCGAAAGCCCCGGCATCTGTTCGTCCAAAAATACAATATCGGCAGGCTGTTTCTGCAAGGTTTCCACGGCATCCACGCCATTGTTGAGGGTGAAGACTTCGTAGCCCTTGGCTTGCAGAAACATAACGTGAGGTTTGAGCAAATCGATTTCGTCATCGATCCAAAGAACACGGATGTCTGTCATAGAGGGTTTGGTTTGTTGTAATGGCTTCAGTGTCCGCGAATGTAGTCATTATTTTTGATTTTCTCTTCCATGCGGCGGAACACGATGAACAGAAGCGGCACAAAAAGCAACAGAGAAACTGTACCCACCAACATGCCTCCCACCGTTCCCACGCCCAGGGAACGGGAGCCGTTGCAACCCACTCCGCGGGAGAATATCATGGGGAGCAGTCCGAATATCATGGTCAGCGAGGTCATCAGGATGGGGCGCAGACGGGCTATGGCGGACTTAACGGCAGAGGATGCGATGCTCATGCCCCGGGCACGGCATTCCGAAGCGTATTCGGTTTGGAGGATGGCGGTTTTTGCCAGCAGGCCTATCAGCATGATGACTCCGGTCTGCATATAGATATTGTTTTCTATCCCGAAGAGTTTGGCGAAGAGGAAACTGCCGAACAGGCCGAAGGGAATGGAGAGGATGACGGCGAGCGGAATGAAGAGGCTTTCGTAGAGGGCACACAAAATTAAGTAAATGAAAATAATGCAGATACCGAACACCCATATCGAGGTATTGCCTGTCGAGGCTTCTTCGCGCGACATGGCCCCGAATTCGTAGCCATAGCCTGCGGGAAGTGTCTGTGCGGCCACTTCCCGGATGGCCGCCAGGGCTTGCCCCGAGCTGTAGCCGGCCGCCGGCGTCCCATTGACAGCGATAGAGGGGAAAAGGTTGAAGCGCGACAAGGATTCCGACCCGTAGACACGGGTACGGGTGACATAGCGGCCAAGGGGCGACATCTCGCCCGAGGCGGTGCGGACAAACAGGTTGTCGATTGTCCGTACATCCGCCCTGTCTTTCGGCGAGCCCTGTATCATCACGCGGTAGAGTTTGGAAAACTTGTTGATGTTCGAGGCGTAGACACCCCCGATATATCCGGACAGGGCTTCGAGCACATCGGAGGGTGAAACGCCCGTCCGTTTGCACAGGGCCGCATCCACCTCCACCCGATATTGGGGATAGCGGCTGTCGAAAGAGGTCTGCGCCCGCGCTATTTCGGGGCGTTCGTTCAGAACCGCGATGAAGGCTTGTGCGTGGCGTTGCAAGTCTTCCACCGACCCGCCGCGTCTGTCCTGCACGTGCACTTCGAAACCGTTGGTTACGCCATATCCGGCAATGATGGGCTGTGCGAAAACCATAATCCTTGCGTCGGTGACGTCCGAAAGACGGCGGTACAGTTCGCTGATGACGGAACGGTTGTCGTCGTGCCTGCCCCTGCGTTGCTCCCAGGGTTTCAGGCGGATGATGAACGTGCCGTTGGCCGGGCCTTGTCCGGCAAGCATACCCAAGCCTACCGACTTGGAGTATATCTGGAATTGCGGAACATCCTTGATGCGGTTTTCGATGTTTTCGAGAATATGTGCCGTCTGGGAGAGACTGGTTCCGGGCGCCGCCTGCACGTCCACCACAACGGTTCCGGTGTCTTCATCGGGCACAAGCCCCGTCTTGGTGGTGTGCAGCAAATAGAAAAAACCGCAGGTTGCCGCAAGCAATAGGAAAATAGAGAGCCATTTGTGGCGGAGCAGGAACAATACGGAACCTTTGTATTTGCGTGTCATGCTCCGAAAGGCGGCCTCGTAGGCGACGGCAAAACGGGAGGCTTTCGGGTGCGGGGCAGTCGGTTTCATCAGCAGCACACAGAGGGCAGGACTGAACGTGAGCGCGTTGAATGTGGATATGCAGACAGCAACCGCCATTGTCAGGCCGAATTGGGTGTAGAACTTGCCCGTTGCCCCGCCGATGAAGCAGACGGGAATGAAAACGGCCATGAATACCAGGGAGGTGGTGATGAGGGGGCGGCCGATGCCTTGCATGGCCTCTACCGTTGCCTGTCGGGGCAATCGGCAACCGCTGTCGAATTTGGACTGCACGGCTTCCACCACCACGATGGCATCGTCCACCACCGTGCCGATAACGAGCACGAGGGCGAAAAGTGTGAGCATATTGATGGACAAGCCTGCGAAATAGAGGAAGGCGAAGGTTCCTATCAGCGACACGACAATGGCCACGGCGGGAATCACCGTGGCGCGCAGGTTGCGCAGGAACAGCCACACGACGAATATAACCAAAATAATGGCTTCTATCAATGTTTTCAAGACGTTGTGTATCGATGCGTCTAAAAAACTTTTCACACTCATCAAATCGACCAGTTCCATTCCTTGGGGCAATTCGGCGGCGGCTTCCCGTATCACTTCGTCTATCGCCTCGACAATCTTATTGGCATTGGAGCCGGGAGCCTGTGCAATCATGCAGTTGGTGCCGGGATGCCCGATGAGTTCGTTGCGCGTGGTGTAGTTCAACGCCCCGAGCTCCACTTCCGCCACATCTTTCAGTCGCAGGATGCTCCCGTCGGGCAGCGATTTGAGGACGAGATTTTCGAAATCCTGCTCGTCTTCGTAGCGACCCCGATATTTCAATACGTATTGAAAGGTATTGTCCATATCCGCTCCCAAGGTTCCGGTGGGGGCCTCCACATTCTGTTCATCCAATACGGCGGTGATGTCTGCCGGGACAAGGCTGTAGGCGGCCATCTTCCCGGCATCGAGCCAGATGCGCAGGGCGTAGTCGGAGCCGAAAACCGTGATGTCGCCCACGCCGGGAATACGTGCCAGACGCGGCTCGATGTTTATCTTGAAGTAGTTGTAGAGGAACTTTTGGTCAAAACGGTCGTCGGGGCTATATAAGGCCACAATCTTGGCCGTGCTGTTCTGGCTTTTGCGCACCGTGATGCCGGAGCGTATCACCTCTGCCGGCAACACGCCTTGTGCCGAGGCGATGCGGTTCTGCACGTTCACGGCCGCCATGTCGGGGTCGGTGCCCTGACGGAAATAGATGTTGATGGCGGCCGTTCCGTTATTGGAGGCGGAAGATGTCATATAGTTGATGTTCTCCACCCCGTTGATGGCTTCCTCCAAAGGGGCGACGACGGCCTTCTGCAAGGCCTCGGCATTCGCGCCCGTATAGGTGGCGCTCACCCTCACCGTGGGCGGCGCTATTTCAGGAAACTGTTCAACGGGCAACTGCACCAGGCCTATGATGCCCAAAAGCACAACAAAAACCGATAAGACGCCCGACAGTATAGGCCGGTTGATGAAAGTCTGTAATTTCGTACTTTTTTCTGTTTTCATTTCTTTTCGCACCAATCCTATGTTTTGTATATCAAACTGATGAATACAAAGTTAGGATATGGTGACGCTCCCTATGCAAGAAAGGGCGTCAAAGCGGAAAAATGTGTCTTGAAAACGAAATTTTATTCTTCAACCATCCAGGCCTTGAATTCCGTTGCCCGATTTTTGCTGACATAAATGGGCTCTGGTGTCTCCACAAGGAGTTTTACCAGCAGGCGGCTGTCGAACCAGACAGTGATTTCCTCCACGCTGTCGCGTGCCACGATATATTGTTTGTTCACCCGGGAGAAACGCGACGGGTCGAGCATCGTCATGATTTGCTCCAATGTCTTGGCATACGTGTGTCGCGTTCCGTTTTTCAAGCAGACGAGTGTCTGTTTTTGGGTGGTGTAGAAGCAGGCCACTTCCTCCAAAGACACAGGGAGGAGTTTATCCCGCAGGGGAATCAGGATTTTTTCCTTGTAGGCCGGTTTGGAGGCCAGCGCCATCAGGCGGGAAAGATAGCCGCCCATATCGGCGGGCATCCAGTGGCGGAACTTATCCAGCGCCCGTTGCAGTTCGTCGGGCTTGATAGGTTTCAGCAGATAGTCGATGCTGTTTACCCGAAAGGCGTCGACGGCATATTGGTCGTATGCCGTGGTAAAGACAATGGGCGTTTCGATTTTCATGCGGTCGAAAAGCAGGAAAGCCGAACCGTCGGAGAGTTGTATGTCCATGAATATCAAGTCGGGTTGCGGATGGGTTTGCAGCCATTCCACTGTCCGTCCCACGCTCTCCGTATTGCCGGCAATCTCGATAGTGGCGTCTATGGACTGCAAGGCCTTCACCATGTTCTCATAGGCCGCCGTTTCATCTTCTACTATCAGTACACGCATAGTTCTTCTATTATTTCAACGGGAGATATACATGAAAGGTTTCTCCGTCGGTTTCCACGCGGATTTCTTTCTTCATCATCAATTCAAAGCGGTTGCGCAGGTTCTGCAAACCTATGCCGTGGGTGTCGGGAAGGGCGAGTTTGGGATATACGGGATTGGATATTTCCAATTCCCCGTCTTTCATGCGGATGCCTATGTTCATATGGTGTTCGCTGTCTATCTGGTTGTGCACGGTTACATTTTCCACGAGAGGCAGCAGGGAGAGCACGGGCAGTTGCCGTCCGTATTCTTTTTCGGGCACTTCAACCGAACAGGTGAGTTTGCCTTCGAACCTTACTTCCATGACGTGTATGAAAGATTGAATGAAGTTCAGTTCTTCTCCCAACGATACGGTGCCCCGCTTGTCGCTTTGGAGGATATAGCGGAAAATGTCCGACAACTTCGTGACATAAAGCAAGGTATTGTCGTCATTCCCTTTCCGGATTAAAGAAGATATTCCGTTGAGCGAATTGAAAAAGAAATGGGGATTGATTTGGTTGGCGAGAGCGTCGCAACGGCTTTGCAGGTTCTCGATGCGGAGTCGTTCGATTTCCTGCTCTTTTTCCCTCTTGCTTTCGTACAACACAGAAATATAGCCGATGAAAGTGCAGAGCAGACAGACTACAAAAAATTGGAAAAGCAGGATGTTGCCCACATAACCCGTTTGGATGCCCAGCAAAGGAAGTCCATACGACAGGCCGACGAAAGCGGCACATCCCAATAGGGTGTAAAGGAAGTTCTTTCCGAAACGTGCCGTGAAAGACTTGTGTTTGATGTGCCGCAAATTGTATCTCAACTGAAAGTAGAAAAGAGCGTAGAAATAGACGATGCGGAATGCGGAGAAGACCCAGAAGCCTGGTTCTTCTCCTGCCTGCAGCCGTGCCAGGTTCCACGGAATCCACACCACATTGGGATAGGTGACGAACAGGGTGCAGAGAAAGGCGATAATCGGCGTTTTCTTCTGCATATAGGAATCCAACGCGTTCATAATCTAGTGTTTTTTTGCAAAATTACTATAATTATGCAAGGGAAAATCATTTTTTCTTATCTTTGTTAGTTTGTGGGTTGTGTGCGTTGAAATTTTTGCGCGCACAGAGAAGGCAGGCTGTGAAATCCGAAAAAAAGAGAGTGATGACAGATAGGTTGAAACAATTTTGCCGGGGGTTGCTGTGCGTGGGCGTGGCGTTTGCTTGCTGCGCGGGCGGGTCTTTTGCCTACGGACAGATTTCCGACAAAGTGGATGTGTTGGTGATTGACCCGGGACACGGAGGCAAGGACGCAGGCTGTGTGGGCAAGACGGCGCGCGAGAAAGACGTGGCGTTGGCCGTGGCCAAGAAGTTCGGAGACTTGGTCAAGGAAAAATATCCCGATGTAAAGGTGGTCTACACCCGCAGCGACGACCGTTTCATCGAACTTTGGAAGCGCGGGCAGATAGCCAACGACAACCATGCCGACCTCTTTGTCTCCATTCACTGCAATGCCGCCAAGAGCCCGTCGGCGCGTGGCGTGGAGACGTGGATACGGGGTTCGCAGAAGAACGATGCCAATCTTATGGAGGTGCAACGCGAGAACGCGGTTGTCTTGCAAGAACAGAACCACGAGCAGAATTACAGCCAATCGTGGATGGACGTGGTTTCGGCCACGGTGCAGCAAGACGCGGGTTTCGAAAACAGCGTCTATTTTTCGCAGGAATTGCAGAAAGCCTATGTCGGAAAAATCCCCTCCTCGCCCAATAGAGGCATCAAGCAGGGGCCTTTCTACGTTTTGTGGAAATCGGCCCGTCCTTCGGTGCTTACCGAAATCGGTTTTTTGAGCAATCCCGAAGAAGAAAAGTTTTTGAGTTCGGAAAATGGGCAGTTGATTGTGGCGCAAAGTCTTCTGACGGCTTTCGGAAAATACAAGCAGCGTATCGACAGCCGTTTGGGTTCCGCCAAATCCCCCCAAGAAGAGTTTTTGCCCTCTCCGCATCAGGTGCTCTCACAGACACCCGCCCCCGAGCAGAAACAGGAGGCTCCGATAAAGCAGGAAACACCGAAGCCGGAAGTTTCGAAGCCGGAAGAACAGCCGGCCAAACAAGAACAGGTTTCGGCACCGGCACCAACACCGGCACAGGCTTCGGCTCCTGTGCAGGCTCCCCAAGCCCCGCAGCCGGCCGCGCCGCTCATCACCTACAAGGTGCAAATCGCCGCCTCGGGCAACAAGTTGGAGTTGAAGGCCTATAATTTTAAAGGATTGAACGATTTGAGCCTCAGTTACGACACATCACGCCAACTCTATAAATACTACTACGGAAACACGTCGTCCTACGAACAAGCGCAGAAACTTGTGGAAGAGGCTCAACGGGCGGGGTATGAGAAAGCTTTTGTGACGGCCTTCGAGAACGATGCGAATATTCCCGTGCAGGAGGCTTTGAGAAAGCAAGAAGTTTCCGACAAATAAATCCAACAGCATGTCCAACACAAGCAATATCAAAATATCGAAAGAATGGAAGGTGGGGCTCCTCTCGATAGTCATTGTCCTGCTTTTCGTGTGGGTGAGTTTCTTTTTGGCGGGACGCAACCTGCTTACGCGCGAGAACACCTATTACGCCGTCTTTGAGAACACGGGCGGACTTGGTATATCGGGGCCCGTGGCTATCAACGGCAAGCGGGTGGGGCGTATCAGCGAAATCGAATTCGTGTCGCCCACCGATCACCGCATCCGTGTGGCGATGAGCATCCGCAAGAAATATGCCGTGAACAAAGGCTCGGTGGCCAGTATAGAATCGTTCGGCTTGATGAGCGGGTCGGGCGTGGTGATTTATTTAAGTGATGACGAGGCCATGCTTCAGCACGGAGACTATATGCAAGGCGAACAGAAGCCCGACCTTTTGGCAAGCCTGAGCCCGATGAAAGACCGTCTGGAAAGCATCCTCATATCGATAGACTCCGTCATGGGCAATGTGAACAGGATTATGGGCAATCGGGCGGTGGAAGATCTGAGTGTGACGATTTCTTCGCTCAAAACCTCTATGGAGAATCTTTCGCAGCTCACCGACCACGCCAACGATATGTTGGCCGCCAATAAAGGCAAGGTGAGAGGCATCGTCGATAATCTGGACAAGGTTTCCCACAATATGGAAAGGGTGAGCGACACCCTGGCGAATGCCGAACTCGGGGCCACGGTGGCCTCCCTGCATCAGACGGTTTCTTCGTTGCAGGCCATGCTGGAAAAAGTGGAGGCAGGCGAGGGCAATCTCGGGCAGTTGCTGCACAACGACACGCTCTATCAGAACCTGGAAAATTCCTCGCGTCAGCTGGAATTGCTTTTGCAGGATTTCCGCGAGCACCCCGACCGCTATATCCATATCTCGGTGTTCGGCAACAAGAAGAATAAGGAAAAGAAAAAATAAATGGATATGACAACAGAAGAATTCAAGAAAGCCTTGGTGGAGGGTATTCCCGATGTGCTGCCCCAGCCGAGAGCCTACGACAAGACGGTGAACCATGCGCCCAAGCGCAAGGACATTCTGAGCAAGGAAGAAAAGAAACTTGCCCTGCGTAACGCGCTCCGTTATTTCCCCGCCAAGCATCACGCGGCGTTGGCGCCCGAATTCGCCAAGGAACTGGAAACCTACGGACGTATCTATATGTACCGTTTCCGTCCCGAATACGAGATGTACGCCCGTCCTATCGAGGATTATCCGGCCAAGAGCCGTCAGGCGGCGGCTATCATGCTCATGATTCAGAACAACCTCGACCCGGCGGTGGCGCAGCATCCCCACGAACTGATTACCTACGGCGGCAACGGCGCGGTGTTCCAGAACTGGGCGCAATACCGCCTGGTGATGAAGTATCTCTCGGAAATGACCGACGAACAGACCTTGGTGATGTACTCGGGGCATCCGATGGGCCTCTATCCCTCGCATAAGGACGCTCCCCGCGTGGTGGTCACCAACGGTATGATGATTCCCAACCACAGCAAACCCGACGATTGGGAACGCTACAACGCCTTGGGCGTTACCCAATACGGACAGATGACCGCCGGTTCGTATATGTACATCGGACCGCAAGGCATCGTGCACGGCACCACGATTACGGTGTTGAACGCCACGCGCCGCATCGGAAAGAAAGCGGCGGGAACGTTGTTCGTTACCTGCGGTCTGGGCGGCATGAGCGGCGCGCAGCCCAAGGCGGGCAACATCGCCGGCGTGGTTTCGGTAACGGCCGAAATCAACCCCCTGGCGGCGCGCAAACGCCACGAACAGGGCTGGGTCGATGAAATCCACGAAGACCTTGACGAACTGTTTGCCTGCGTCAAGAAAGCGCGCGAGGAAAAGGTGGCGCGTTCTTTCGCCTATCTGGGCAATGCGGTGGATATGTGGGAATATATCGTAAAGCACGATATTCAGGTGGATTTGGGCTCCGACCAAAGCTCGCTGCACAATCCTTTCGCGGGCGGCTATTATCCGGTGGGGCTTTCGCTCGAAGAAAGCAACCGCATGATGGCCGAAGAGCCCGAAAAATTCAAGGAAGCCGTTTACGCTTCGTTGCGTCGTCAGGTGGCGGCTATCAACGCTTTGGCGGCCAAGGGCATGTATTTCTTCGACTACGGCAACGCTTTCCTGCTCGAAAGCAGCCATGCCGGCGCGGACGTGATGAATCCCGACGGCACGTTCAAATATCCTTCCTACGTGCAGGACATCATGGGGCCGATGTGCTTCGACTACGGTTTCGGACCGTTCCGTTGGGTCTGCACCTCGGGCAAGCCGGAGGATTTGGATGTTACCGACCATTTGGCGATGGAAGTGTTGGAGAATCTCGCCAAGGAATCGCCCGAAGAAATCCAGCAGCAGATGCACGACAATATCACGTGGATAAAGGGCGCCAAAGCCAACAAACTGGTGGTGGGCTCGCAGGCGCGCATTCTTTATGCGGATGCCGAGGGTCGCACGCGTATCGCGGCGGCTTTCAACAAGGCTATCGCCGACGGTCGTCTGAGCGCGCCGGTGGTGTTGGGCCGCGACCACCACGATGTTTCGGGTACGGACTCGCCCTATCGCGAAACCTCCAATATCTACGATGGTTCTATGTTCTGTGCCGATATGGCGGTGCAGAACGTTATCGGCGACTCTTTCCGCGGCGCCACGTGGGTAAGTATCCACAACGGCGGCGGCGTGGGCTGGGGCGAAGTGATGAACGGTGGTTTCGGAATGGTGCTCGACGGCAGCGCCGATGCCGACCGTCGCCTGCGCAGTATGCTTTTCTGGGATGTGAACAACGGCATCTCCCGCCGCTCCTGGGCCCGCAACGAAGGCGCGATGTTCGCTATCAAACGCGCCATGCAAGTTGAGCCGCGGCTCAAAGTCACCCTCCCGAATCTGGTGGATGACAGCGTGATTGACGGGGTGATGTAGGGGATAAGGTGTTTTTGAATATGGAAGCGCCCTCGGAAAATCCGAGGGCGCTTCCGTTTCCGGTCTAACACTATGGTGGTGTCTGAGATATATTGGTTATGATGATAAAATTACAGTTTATCTAAGGCTGACTTAACTATAGGGAGCATTCCTTTTAGTGTTTTTCCCATTTTATCCTTCTTAAAGGATTTATCAAAAGAATAAACAGAGGAACTGTGCATATCGAATCCATAAGAAAATTGTATGTTCTCAACACCGCTGTTTATTATTTGATCTAGTTGCTCCGGGGTTATCGTGTATAGTACAGTATGGTAGTAATATATTTGATTGAGAGAACTGTTATACCAAGAATCCTGAGGTTTTGCTACATCAAAAGCCGGGCGTAGTTTAAGATCGGTTTTATCAAAGAGAGTCAAAATGAGAAAATCCGAAGTTTCTCTAATTACGACTTCTTTGTCAGCTTTATCAAAACGAATCATCAATCTCCAGATTATTTCTTCCTCTCCAATCTTGGCTGTGGGTTTTTGGGCTTGCAGACCTAATTCTATACCATTGGAGCTGATTAAAGGGACTGCACTGACCATAGTTACCCAATCGCTTTCAATGTAGTATGCTCCATCCAATACACTCTGTTTAGTATGGAGGGTTGGCTTGGCTTGTATGCTGATGCAACAGATTCCAAGCAGGATGGTTAATAATATTCTTTTTTTCATAGCTTAATCTTTTTAAAAATTACTGTCGAATGTTTTTTTGTTATTCAGGGCGTTTTGAATGTATAAGTATTGGCCCCGAATGACACTACCAAGTATATCGTTGGGGTATTCATGATAAACGGTTGTATTTTCCTTGATTTCCATTATACCCAATGGAGTAATTTCCGTTTGAAATTTTAAAATGCCTTGGTCTATGATTTTCTCTATTTCGGAAGAGGTAAGGTCATAAGAAACCTGTATTAGATAAAAATTATCCTTGGACGCATCCCTTTTATCTGTTATGGGAAGATTTAAAATGGAGCCGTTCCCTAAGCGTAGAAACAAGTCATCATTCATTTTAAATTGCTTGGTTCTGGAAAGGAGAAATGTTAAAAACCATTTCACTTCTCCTTCCGTAGTAACAAGGGCACTTAAACCAACTCCATTGAACAAATACGAATAATTATAAATGGAAAATTTTTCGTTGGTAATGGCTCGGATTCCCTCTTGTGTAAAATCTTTATAGGGAACATCTACTTCAGTGGCTTTCTTTGATGCGAGCCACTCGGACTGAGATAAACTGGTGCTCCATATATCTTTTTGGTAGATGGCCGGTTCTATCGCCTGATATACTTCTTTAAGCTTTTTCCCTATAATATCTTCTCTATAAGTCTTTTCAAGAGGTTCGTTAAAGTCTATCTCCATTCTCCATTTAAGAATGCCATTTGCAAAGATTTTTTTTAGGTCAGCTTTTTCTACTTTGTATTTTCCAGTAGCCCGATATTTTCCTAAATTAATAGAATGGCTTTCTTCTACGGCTGTAAGAGAAAGAACCGCCCCGTCGCCTAACTTTAACAATAATTTGCCATCCTTTTTGATTGTATAGGGTTTTTCGTTGTAGGGTTTCAGATGTATGAACCATTCTACATCCCTTTCGTTTACTGCTTCTGTCGTATAAGGGGTGGCGGCTGATAAGTTAATGACTAAGTCGGGACTTACCGATATGGGTTGCTTCCCGATAACCCTATGTTCACCGTCCACTACGGTCTCTCCATAAGGGAAAGTGCTTTTACTTTGAGTATGTCCCACCGTAAAGCAAGACATATACAAGAGCATAATTAAAAAGAATCTTGTTCTCATCGAGTGTTTTTTGTAAGGTTTAAATTTCTAAAAATATCCGCGCAAATATATGAATATTTATTGTATTAATACAAATGCTTTGTCTTCTATACAAATGAAGGATCTTTCTTTAAGTTGTTTATGCTCTTGAAAATTTTGTTACCATGGTAAATTTTACAGCGGTAACAAAGTTATGTATTCTTTTTGAAGTATGCAAACGAGGGAATTTTCTTTTAGAATGTTGCGGCTTCGGCCAGGGCGTGGTGATGGTTGGCTAAATCGTAGCCGCAGGCCGCCGCCTGAAGTTGATGGTTAGCCTTAAATGGTTGCAAGAGAAGTTTAGGAAAGGTAGATTAATTCCTTGTTTACTGATGTCAATGAGCCAAATCTGATGTTTTTGCATATGATTTGGTTTGCTGATGACAGTAAGTTGCTAAAAATACAGCTGTCAATAAGCCAAATCTAATGTTTTTATAATTGATTTGGCTTGCTGATGACAGTAAAATTTGTATATTTGCAGAAAAATAGACAGTTATGATTGTAGGAAGGGAAAGTGAAAAACGGCAACTCACACGAGCGTATGAATCCAAGCAGTCGGAATTTATTGCTGTGTATGGAAGAAGAAGGGTGGGTAAAACCTTTTTAGTAAGACAAGTATTTGATGGGACTTTCGCTTTTTCCTATTCCGGTATGGCCAATGTTTCAACACGCGAGCAATTGCAGAAATTTTATCTGGAACTCAAGAAACATGGCCTTAAGGAGAATGTTTATCCGAAAAATTGGATTGAGGCTTTCCATTTATTGGAACTCTATTTAGAGGCACTGCCTAAAGGGAAAAAGGTTGTTTTTTTGGATGAACTCCCTTGGATGGACGGTCCCAAGTCAAGTTTTTTACCGGCCTTCGAGCACTTTTGGAATAGTTGGGCATCTGCTAGAAAAGATATTCTGTTGATTGTTTGCGGTTCTGCCACTTCTTGGATTGTAAAGAAAATTCTCCGTAATCGAGGAGGCCTATATAATCGATTGACTGATAGAATTTATTTGCAGCCATTCTCACTACATGAATGTGAAAGATATGCACAAGAAAGGCATCTGCCGATGGAACGCAGGCAGATTATAGAGGCCTATATGATTTTTGGCGGGATACCCTTTTATTGGTCGCTATTGGAATCCGAAAAAAGTTTGGCACAAAATGTCGATACTCTTTTCTTTGGAAAGCATCCTCGGCTTGGAAACGAGTTCGAGGAGTTATATGCATCACTATTTAAGAATCCAGAGAAGTACATTGATTTAATTATGGTGTTGGGGTCAAAAAAAGGAGGGATGACGCGTGACGAAATAATCAAACATACCGACACTACTGCCGGTGGAACGTTGTCAAAATATCTTGAAGAATTGGAGCAATGTGGTTTCATTCGGCAGTATCGGTCGATAGGCGCAAAGAAAAAGAACGCATTATATCAACTGATTGATAATTTTACTTTGTTCTATTTTCGGTTCTTAGAGGGAAAGAAGAACACGGATAAGGATTTTTGGTCGAAGATTCAGATCTCGCCTCAGTATCATAATTGGTGCGGGCTGGCATTTGAACGGGTTTGCCTGCTCCATTCGGAGCAGATTAAGAAAGCGCTCGGGATAAACGGTGTCATTACTAACGAGTATGCCTGGCATACGCCTCCCTCTGAAGGGTATCCCGGAGCGCAGGTAGACCTTTTAATCGAGCGTAGCGATAAGGTGATTAACTTGTGCGAGATAAAATATTCTGAAGACCTTTATTCTATCGACGCCCGATATGCTGAGGCATTGAGGCGTAAGGTGTCCCAGTTCCGCAGGATGACTAAGACCAAGAAAGGTTTGGTGATGACAATGATCACAAATTACGGGTTGGTGAAAAACGTCCATTCCATGAATATTCATGCTCAAGTAACCGCAGATGATTTATTTACGGATGTCTAAGATAGATTTTCTTACAATATCTTCATCGCAATCGCGGCGCAGGCTTCGGCATCGGCGAGGGCGTGGTGATGGTTGGCCAAATCGTAGCCACAGGCCGCCGCCACCACATGCAGCTGATGGCAGGGCAGGTCGAGTGTCCGTCGGGAGGCCGCCAAGGTGCAATGAAATTCATAGTCGGGATAGGGCATCCCGTATTCCTCAAAAACGGCTTTGAGGCAACTTTCGTCAAAAGGCCGGTTGTGCGCCACGAGCGGCAGTCCCGCAAGATGGTCGCAGACCTGCGCCCATACTTCCGGAAAGGTCGGCTGTCCGTCGGTATCCTGCCGAGTGAGGCCGTGCACGGCGGTGGTCCAATAGGTATAGTAGTTGGGCGAGGGTTGAATCAGGCTGTAGAACTTATCCACCACCTTGCCGCCGCGCACAATCACGATGCCGACACTGCACACGCTGGAACGCCGCCCGTTGGCCGTCTCAAAATCTATCGCTGCAAAATCCGTCATAACGCTTCTTTTTCCTGTTTCGCCAATGCGGTGATGCGTTTCACGAACTCCGATTTGGCTTCGGTGTAGCCGTCGCGGTTGTGTCTGTATTCGGGCAGGAGGCTTTGTTTCAAGGCTTCGTATTGGCGGGCGGTAGCAGGGTGGCATCGCAGATAGTCGCGAAAAAGAATCTCATCGTTGTCGCCGACGGGACGTATATGAATATGAAATACTTTTTCGGCGAATCCGCTCGGCGTATATCCTTTGTTGAAACTCAGCCGCGCGCCGGAGGCCGCCATGCAGATATAGCCGGCATTTTCCAAGAATTTCTGTATCTCCGCGCGGTCAACCTCGGCGGGAATCTCCACGAGAATATCGATAATCGGCTTGGCCAAAATGTTGGGAACCGCCGTACTGCCGATATGGTGGAAGACAGGGGAGAAGTCTGCCAATAGTCCCGAAAGCGTGTCGATTTCTTCCTGCGCCCACTCCTCCCACTGCGGCTGATGCGGCGAGAGGACAATGGGAAACAACGCCCAAAGTTCTTGCAACGAAAGTTCTTTCAGCGGACTGTTCATTAGATGCGACGATTATTCTACCGCCATCCCGATAGTGGAGAGGCAGTGGAGGGGATGAATGAAAATGCGCTTTAAGGCGGTGGCATTGGGTTCGTCTTCGGCATCGGTAAATTCCAAAGTGCCGAAATTTTCTAATGAACATCGCTTGGCGTAGAGAAGGTGTTTGCGCCGCATGAAAAGACGCAGGCTTTTCATCTTGCCCGTCATCCCGGCTTTCACTTCAACGGGAACAACCCTCATGTTTTGTGCTATCAGATAGTCCACCTCCGCGATGGTGCTTTCCGAGGTGTTTTCCCAATAGTATAAATCGTGGTCTGTGCGGGGAGAAAGACCTTTGACAATTTCCCATCCGGCAACCATTTCTGTTATGGCTCCCTTGTTTACCAATTCCGTGGTGGCTCCGGAGAGTATCAACTCCGTTAACGGTCGAGCACTGCCCATTTCCAAATCCAAGATACGCAATAGAAGCCCGCTGTCCAGATAATGGTATTTTGTGAATTTGGGATTCACTTCGGCGCCCAAGGGAAGCCCGTTCCCAGCGGAATGTTGCACCATTTTCACAATGCCGGCATCACACAGCATCCGCAAGGCCCGTTTTACCTCTTCGGACCGATAGCCACCCTCCACGCGGCTATACACGAACTTATGCCCCAACTGCATGACCACGCTACGCAAGGTGTTTCGGAGAAGCAGCGGGTCTATCCTGCCGCTGTATTTTACAAAGTCATCATAATAGGTCTGTTGGATATCTTCCAATTCCGCCGCACTTTGCAGGTAGTCGTGCGTTTCTATCCAAGCGGCCACACTGGCCGGCATCCCTCCCACCATAAGGAAAGAGCGGAATTGCGAAACCAAGGCCTGATGCAGTTCCGTCGATAAGGGGTGCGTATAGTCGGCCTTGTTTTTGGCCGTAATCCATTCGGTATAGCCCGAAGCCATTAGAAATTCATCGAACGACATCGGGTACATAAACATCGATTGGATTCGCCCAACCCCGAACGAGGGTATCTCTTTCAGCGTGAATTCGAGCAAGGAGCCTGCCGCGGCCACATGCAATCCGGGCATGTTTTCCTTGAAGGCCCATAGGCTGTGGAGTGCTTCGGGACAAGCTTGTACCTCGTCGAAAAACAATAGGGTTTTCCCCTCTACAATGGGGGTGTTTGTCAATGTTCCAAGACGTGTTGCAATTTCATGTACATCACTTACTTCCTGAAAAATCTGTTTGAGTTCGCGCCGTGTTTCAAAGTTGACTTCCACAAAATAATTAAACGATTTGCCCAAATGCCTGAGCGAACTGGATTTTCCAACCTGTCGGGCACCCCGCAACAAGAGGGGTTTCCTACGCGGACTTTCTTTCCATTCTTTCAGGAATGGGTCGATATGTCTGTCGAAGTACATGGTTCGCTAATTATCAATATAATTCAATACAAAGATACGATATTTTTGTGAAAACCGAGAGGAATAATACCCCAAATTTTGTGAAAACCGAGAGGAATAATACCCTGAATTTTGTGAAAGCCGAGAGGAAAGAGGTTGGCGGGAGGGCTATTTACCCCGATTGACCATAATCTGCTCAAAGTTCTCCTGTCCCCAGCGGAGGAGGGCGTTTATGTGGGGAAGCAGGGTCTTGCCGAAGTCGGTAACGGAATACTCCACTTTGGGCGGCACGTCGGGGAACAGTTGCCGGCGGATGAGGCCGTCGGTGGTGAGTTGTTTGAGCACCTGCGCCAAGACTTTCTCGGAAACGGACGGGATGTTCCGATACAGCTCGTTAAAGCGCACCGGCTCGTTCTCGGCAATCCTGACGAGAACCACCAAGGCCCATTTGTTGCCGAGCCATTCAAGCATCGGCGCAGCCTTGCAATATCCGTAGTCTAATTTTTTTGTCATGGCGGTGTGCGCAAAACCGGTTGAGGAACAGCGAAACTAACTTTTCGGTAAGGGGCAAACCTTTCTGTAAGTTATTGCGTATGTTTTTATTGTCGGGTAGTTTTGCGCTCCAAAATTACAAAAATTGTATGGAAATGCTGGAACCGCAATTACATTTTACCGGTCAGATATGGCGGCCGCCGTATGAAGCCAATTCACAACTTTTGCAAGTCACATCGGGCTGCACCTGGCACCGATGCAAGTTTTGCAGCCTGTATCACGGCACCCCGTTCAGGATGTCGCCTCTGAGCGAAGTGGAGGAGGATCTTCAAGTGATACGCCAATGGCAACCCCGCGCCCGCAGGGTGTATCTTACCGGTGCGAACCCTTTTGTGATGAGCTATGACAAACTGCTGGACATCGCCATTTTGCTGAGAAAATACCTGCCTTATATGGAGTCTTTCGGAATGTTCGCCCGCGTTACGGATATCGCCCCCAAAAGTGTGGAGGAATTGAAGAACCTGCGGCACATGAAGCTCGACAACATCAATATCGGAATGGAGACCGCCCACGACCCGACTTTGGAAAGGATGAACAAGGGATACCAGGCCGTGGATATTCTGGAACAGCTTTCCAAACTCGATGCAGCGGGCATCCGATACAATGTGGTCTATCTCAACGGGCTCGGCGGCAAAGGCATGGGCGAGGCCTCTGCGCTGGCCTCCGCCGAAGTGTTGAACAAGCTGAATCCTTGGATTATCAATATCGTTTCGCTTACCGTTTTTCCGGAATCCTTGCTGTATCAGGAGGTGATGAACGGAACCTACGAGGAGGAACCGGAAATAGAACGCCTGCTGGAGATGCGTACTCTTATCAGTCGGTTGGAGATAAGGACCCATATCCTCGCCAACCATGTTTCCAACACCGTGCCTGTAACCGGCGCCTTGCCGAACGACAGAGCCGCCCTTCTCCGGGAATTCGACCGCGCGATAGCCGTTCTCCCCGAATCGGCCCTGAGAGGGTATCGGGAGGGGGTGAAGGGATTGTGATAGTTTGTGACGGATTTGATTTTTTATCGGGTGATAAACGCCTGTATGTTGATAAGTATCAATACGTGAAGTGTTGTTTTGAACGAATATTTTATTATTATAATGTGGTGAGGTGTCAAGGTGTTGTGTTTCAATAGAAAAATGGCGATAAATCGGCCTTTCACCGCTATGTTTTGCATTATAATAATAAAATATTCATACACAGAATTATAGGATTGTTTCGGTGCAAAAAATCACCTACCTTTGCCTCGCTTTCAAAAACGGAAAAAATCCGTCAGACGACAGATAGGGAGGAGAAATTAAAACAATAACATAAAAACGGAAGAAAAATGAGAAAGTACGTAAGCATGGCCTCGTTGGGGCTGTTGACCATGGGTTTGTTGGCCTCGTGCAACAAAGAGGAGAAAGCGTATGAGCCGATTGAACCGGAGTTGAAAGAAGACTACACGGAGACGGCATTCGGGATGAATCTGGAGATGGTGTATGTGAAAGGGGGCGAGTTTACGATGGGTTTTACCAAGGAACAGGGCTGGAATGATTTACCGAGTTCGACCATCAAGAAGTTGACTCGTAAGACGAAGTTGGATTCGTATCATATCGGGAAATATGAGGTGACGCAGGCGCAGTGGAAGGCGGTGATGGGGACGGAGCCCTCGTATTTCAAAGGCGACAATCTACCCGTGGAGCAAGTAAGTTGGGAAGATGCACAGGCGTTCTGCCAAAAGTTGAGTGAGGCGACGGGCAGGAAATACGTGTTGCCGACGGAGGCGCAATGGGAGTATGCCGCGCGGGGAGGGGTACACAAGACAAAGACGATGTATGCCGGCAGCAACGACATCGAGGATGTGGCTTGGTATGGAGAAAACAGTTATGCCCTTGGATACTCTCATCCCGACTATGGCACGCATCTGGTGGGGACGAAGAAAGCGAACGCGCTGGGCATCTATGATATGAGCGGCAACGTAGGGGAAAGGTGTTCGGATTGGTATAATATGGACAGGTACGATAAGGCGGACGACCTTAATCCGCAGGGTCCTGCAGATGGGTTGTTCCGCGTGGAGCGTGGCGGCTGCTGGTGCTACTTTGCCGGGGACTGCCGGGTGTCGAGCCGTAGCTTCGGCTATCCCGACATTCGCGACTACCGCGTTGGCTTCCGCGTGGCCGTCCTTCCGTAACGGAAGCGACCATAAATAACCTTTATCCCACCGAAAGGGCGTCATCCCGTCGCCCCACCCCGACAGGAATAACAAGAATCTTGCATTTCCCGCCGGGGTTTTCTATATAGAATTTGTAATTGTGTAACTTTGCGCGGGGAGAAAAAAGGTGCCTATGACTATCGACGATATCAAGAAACTTATTGCTTCGGGGGAGTCGCGTACGTTGGAATTGAAGAAGACTACCGGAGAGTTGAAAGACGGTATGCATTCGGCTTGCGCGTTTCTCAATACCGGTGGAGGTTGGCTGATATTCGGAGTAACGCCTACGGCATTGAAGATTGTAGGACAGGAAGTATCCGACAAAACACAGCGTGAGATTGCCCAGGCGTTGGCCGGGCTTGAACCGACGGTGGATGTACGGGTCGAGTATGTGGATGTGCCGGAATATCCAGGAAATAAAGTGATAGCCATGCATTTCGATGGCTGGGTATGGGGAGAGCGTCCGCGCACCTTTCATGGATGTCCGTACTATAAAGTGGAAAGCACCACCAAGGTAATGCCGCATGAGGTATATGACGCACGGATTCGCGCCTATAAGCCGCAACAGTACGCATGGGAACGGGAAATTGCCAACGGCGTTTCGATGGAAGACCTGAATGTGGACCGCATACGGGGTTGCGTTCGTGCCGGCGTGGAGGGCGGACGTGTGCCGGAAAGTGCCATGAATGAATCGGTGGAGCAGATTTTAGCCAAATGGCAGTTGCTTACCGACGGCAGGCTCAACAATGGTGCGGTGTTGTTGTTTTCCAATAATATATACGAGTATCCCCAATTCCGGTTACGTTTGGCGCGCTTTATAGGAACCGACAAGAACGAGTTTTTAGACAACCAGCGGGTGGAGGGCAATTTCTTCGACTTGCTGGATGCCGGTATGGCATTCTTCTTTAAGCATCTTCCGCTCGGCGGCAAGATTACAGACCGTAGCCTGATGCGCGAGGAACGGCTTGAAGTGCCTTATCATGCTTTACGGGAGGCTTTAATCAACAGCCTTTGTCATCGTCAGTGGGAAAGATATAACCTTACCAACAGCATCGCCATCTACGATGATCGTATCGAGATTTCCAACCCCGGCGTGTTCCCGCCGCAGATTACCGCCGATACGATTAAGGAACCGCATGAATCCTATCCATACAATCTGAAAATAGCGGAAGCACTTTATAAATCCAATCTTTTGGAAAGTTGGGGTTCCGGTGCCAGGCGCATTATGGATGCCTGCCGTGCTCAGGGGGTGGAGGAACCTACGTGGAGTTGGGATGGGGCATTTGTAACGATTACGTTTAGACGTCCGCTAAAATCTTCGAAAAAGAATCTAAGTAGTGGCGGTAAAAGTGGCGGTAAAAGTGGCGGTAAAAGTGGCGGTAAAAGTGGCGGTAAAGCGGCAAACAAAGAGTTGTCT